>CALGJS010000489.1 GCA_937927835.1 uncultured Saprospiraceae bacterium
GAATTAGCTGTATTTTTGTCATTCACAAATAAATCATACAGCGAAAATGAAGTTTAGTGTATCCTCTTCCGACTTACTAAAGCATTTACAGGTTGCCAACGGAGCAATCGGTTCTAATCCAGTATTACCTATTCTGGAGGATTTTCTATTTACTATAGAAAATAAGAAACTAACCATTTCGGCCACCGATTTGGAAACTTCTATTCGTACGACGATTGACGTCAATGCCGATAAAGATGGTGTGGTTGCAATTCCTGCTCGCATCTTACTAGACACCCTTAAGGAGTTACCTCAGCAACCTATTACTTTTGAAGTAAACGAAGAAAACTTTGGGATTCAGATTACTTCTCATTATGGTAAATACAAGCTAGCTGGAGAAGATGGTGGTGATTACCCCAATATCCCTGAGCCGGAAGAAGTAGATACCGTAAAGGTATCTTCAGAAAAACTAGCCAAAGCTATCAACAAAACTCTTTTTGCTACTAGTTCCGATGAGCTACGTCCAGCGATGACGGGTGTTTATGTTCAGGTTGATTTTAGCAAAATGATTTTTGTCGCTACCGATGCACACAAATTGGTGAAGTATGATTTTGAAGAAGCAAAAGGTGAAGTTTCCACTAGCTTTATTATTCCTAAAAAAGCACTGACACTATTAAAAAATGCACTTTCCAGCAAAGATGATTCTGTAACGATGTCTTTTAATAAAGCGAATGCTTTTTTCTCTTTCGGAGAAATCAATATGGTTTGCCGTCTAATCGATGCTCGCTACCCAGATTACAATGCAGTTATTCCAAAAGAAAACCCACACTTGCTAGTTGCAAATCGAATGGATTTTTTGACTTCTCTCAAACGTATTGCGATCTACGCCAATAAAACGACCAATCAAGTAATTCTCAATATAAATGATGGTAGCTTGACAGTTTCTGCGCAAGATTTGGATTTTTCCAATGAAGCAACAGAACAACTCAACTGTACTTACGAAGGCGAACCTTTAACGATTGGTTTTAATGCCAAATTTTTGATTGAGATGTTGAATGTATTAGAAAGTGAAGAAATAAAAATGGAATTATCAACACCAACTCGTGCGGGAATTCTTTTACCGAGCGAAGAAGAAGATGGTGAACATATCATGATGTTGGTAATGCCTGTGATGCTAAGCAACTAAGAGCATGTTTAAATTTCTATTGCCTGATAACCAACGCTTTGTGAACCTGACTTCCTAAAAAAGAACTGATTTAGCTCGCTAAACTCATTATTTTTTAGTTCCTCAGAACCACATATCATTGATTATCATTCTAAAATAAATTTTAAACAAGCTCTAAAATGAAAAGAGATCCCCTCTTATTTTTCTTTTTTTCCTGGTTGATCATTTGCACTTTTACTAATTGTCAAAATGATCCACCATTGCCAAAAGAACCAGCCGCAGTGGTTGAGCAATGGCAAGTTTGGATCAATAAAAATAATTTTGAACAGGCCAGACGCCTGAGTACAGAAAATACCCAGGAGTGGATCGACTGGATCAATCAGGTACTTAACGAAGGAAATATTACAGAAGAAACAACTTCTATTTTTCGAAATATTGATTGTAAAGTTGAAGGTGACGACGCTACTTGTTTTTGTCAGATCGAAGAAATGGGCGAAACCTTCGCAGATACTTTCTTTTTGATAAAAGAAGAAAACCAATGGCTGATCAATATTCCTGAAACAGAACTCGAAAGCTCTGGTACATTAGATTCTCTTTTCCAGATCTTACAAGAAGAATAGATAGACTTACTTAAAAAAGTCTAATCATAAAACCCTCATTACTATGAAGACAGGATTGTTTTTTGGTTCTTTCAACCCTGTACACATCGGCCATATGATCATTGCCAATTTTATGGCAACCCAGACCGACCTGCGGGAAGTCTGGATGGTCGTATCGCCACAAAATCCTTTCAAAAATAAAAAATCACTCGCCAAAGATCACGATCGACTTCACTTAGTACATTTAGCTATTGGCAACAACCCTAACATTAGAGCCTCTAATATTGAGTTTAATTTACCTAAACCTTCCTATACGATCGATACGCTAACTTACCTAAAAGAAAAATTTCCAAAAAAAGAATTCGCCTTGATCATGGGAGGAGATAATTTAGGAAATTTTCATAAATGGAAAAACTACGAGCAGATTTTAGCAAATCATGAAATTTACGTTTATAAACGACCTCAATACGATCTTGGAGATCTTGCCAATCATCCCAAAATTAACCTTTTGGAAGCTCCTTTAATGCAAATATCTGCTAGCTATATTCGTCGATGTATTCAAGAAGGCAACTCCATTCAATATCTTGTTCCTGATGCTGTTTTTCAATATATCAATGATAACGCACTTTACCCTTCTTAAAAGGTATAATTAAGTCATCATCTTTTTGCTAAGTTGTTAATAAAAAATCCTTAGTTATTCATTCTGCGACAGAATCCTTAAAAAAAGAGGTATTAGACAATAAGCAAGACTGAAAAAGGTTATTTTTATAGACTATATTATATTTTTCTTTTCAATAAAAATTTCATAGGATGATCAGATGGGTACTATACATTTCGGTCTTTATTATTTCGTCTTTGTTAAGTCTTTCTGCTGATGCTCAAGCACCGTTAAAAATCGGTCAATGGCAGTCGCATTATGCTTATCAGTTTGGCACCTTTGTGGCGCAAAGTCCGTCCCACGTTTTCTATGGAAACACTCAGGGAATGCTGAAGATAGATAAAGAGTCCAATGAGATAGAACGTCTTTCTACGGTTAATGGACTAAGCGAATCGGGGATGGGCATTATAAAATACGACCCTTTTAATGAGCTGCTAGTTACTACTTACTTTAATGGAAATATTGATTTTATTGATGAAAATGGCGGACTCGACAACCTTCCTTTTATTGCTACGAGTATTTTTTTAGGAGATAAAACAATTAATGATATTCTGATTGAAACGGATACTACCGCGTATTTATCTATGGGTTTTGGATTGAAAATATTAAATATCAGAGATCAGGAATTTGGAGATGAAACCAGAGCTGGCTTACCCTTTAGTCAAGTGGCTGTTTGGAACGATTACCTTTACGCTGCGACAGAAGAGGGTATCTATCAAGTCATTCTAGATGGTTCAAAGAATATTCAAGATTTTAATGCTTGGACACATTTAGCTGGAATTAATGGTTTTCCAGAAGACTATGCAACACATGTGATTGCTAGATACAAAGGCGATCTATACTTTGACATCGACAATACCCTTTACAAGTATGACGGAAACAGCCTTAGGTCACTTTGGCGAGATGATAATTTTTCTGCTACCTATATGACCACAGAAGGTCCGCACCTTTTGGTTGGGATGTCTTGCAGGAATGCAATTACTGGAAACAGCTGTAATGGAAAAGCTTTGTTCTTCAATGAAGAAACGCTTGTAAAAAGCATTAATTCTAATACCGGTTGTATTAACCGGCCCACCTATGGAGTAGAAGATGCTCAAGGACGCGTATTCTTTGCGGATAAATGGGATAGATACAGATTCACTGAACTAGGAGAAAATAGTTGTAACCCTTTTAGTGTCAATTCACCTTTTAATTTGCTCGCAGGTCAACTCGTACTTGACGACGATGAACTCTGGGTCGCGCCGGAAGTAGTACTTCCAACACTGGCTTTTAATGATCGAGGGTTTTATAGCTATATAGAAGGCTCATGGAAAAACTATAACGTATCCAATTATCCAGATCTTGCTGGCATAAAAGCTATTTATCGAATTGCCATCAGTCCAGATAAAAAGGAAGTTTTTTTTGGAACGCGTTGGACCAATGGTCTACTAAAATTAAACCGTGAAACAGATGAGATTACTGTCTTTAGTAATGAGGAAGCAAAATTAAAACCTTCTGCCGATGCAGCACGATCCCGAGTAACAGCGTTGGCTTATGATGAACAAAATATTTTATGGATTGGTAATCATACGGAAGCTTCAAAAGGTTTAATTGCCCTCAAGCCAGATGGTGAATTTACCGATAATTTTAAAAGCTTACCTTCTCGAAGCATTCGCCAAATATTGGTAGATAATGAAGGATACCTTTGGATTGCATCTGATAACCTTGGGGTCTTTGTTTACGATCATGGAGGTACTATTGATGATATCGGAGATGACGTTATTCGTCCTATCAATACCAATAATAGTGTATTACCCAGTAATGAAATAATCTGTCTTGCACAAGATTTGGATGGCGGCGTCTGGGTAGGAACTAGAAACGGAGCTGTTGTTTTTGAATGTCAGGGAGACCCACTTAATTCCAATTGTAGAGGTAGTCATCCTCGAGTTATTGTAAATGATATTCCTGCATTATTATTGGATGAAACAATCGTCAATACAATTGCAGTAGATGCTGCAAATCGTAAATGGTTTGGTACTAGAAGTGGTATTTTCGTTCAATCTCCTGACGGATCGGAACGACTGGCTACTTTTGACAAAGATAATTCGCCCATCTTTGATAATATCATCAATGATATTGCAATCAACCAAAAAACGGGACTGGTTTTTATTGCTACTGGAAAAGGTATTATTTCTTTAAGAACTGATGCTTCAGGTGTTGATCAAAACCATAATAGTAATATTACGGCTTTTCCAAATCCTGTGCGTCCTGATTATGATGGACCTATTGCGATTAAAGGTTTTGCTCGAGATTCTGATATAAAAATTACGGATATAACTGGTCGGTTAATTTATGAGACAACAGCGCTTGGTGGACAAGCCATCTGGGATGGACGGGATTATAATGGTAGAAAAGCAAACTCGGGTGTTTATCTGGTTTACGCTACTCGTACCAGCAATCGAGATACCCCTACCGCTATTGTAACGAAGATCTTATTGATAAATTAAATAATTTCTTTTGCTGCTGTTCCTTTGGTATAAACACTTTCTCGGATGATCTTTTCATAATAAGCTTCGTATTGTGGAAGAATGGCTGCTAGTTCAAATTGACGAGCTTGCTTCAAAGCATTTGCTCTGAACTGTTGCAACAGTTTTTCGTCTTCCAATAATTTTATCGCATTCTTGGCCATATCATCAACATCTCCTATTTCGCTGATAAAACCTGTTTTATTATGAATATTTACTTCAGGAATACCTCCAGCATTTGAAGATATAACTGGAACTTCACAGGACATTGCTTCTAAGGCTGCTAGACCAAAACTTTCACTTGACGAAGGCATAATAAATAAATCAGAAACTGCTAATAATTCCTCAACAGCATCTTGCTTTCCTAAAAATCGAATACCGTCACAGAGTTTTTCTTCACGACATAAAACTTCCATTGTTCGACGTTCAGGACCATCTCCAACTAATAACAACTTAGTTGGCATTCGCTTAGCCACTCTTTTATAAACTTGCAAGACATCCTCTACTCTTTTTACTTTTCGGAAGTTAGAAATATGAATTAGGATTTTTTCTCCATCTGGTGCAATAGCTTTTTTGAAATGATCTTTATTCTTTTTGTTGAATCGATCAAAATCAATAAAATTATAAATTACCTCTATCTCTTTTTCTACTTCAAAGCTATCGTAGGTTTGCTGACGCAAACTCTTAGAAACGGCTGTAACACCGTCTGATTTGTTAATTGAAAAAGCAACTACCGGTGCAAAAGCCGGATTTTGTCCTACGAGGGTAATATCCGTTCCATGCAGCGTGGTAATCGTAGGTACATAGCGTCCCTGTGACAAAAGAATTTTCTTAGCCATGTAAGCGACTGCAGCATGAGGAATCGCGTAATGAACATGTAATAAATCTAGGTTCTCGTATTTGACCACATCTACCATTTTACTAGCCAAGGCAGTATCGTAGGGAGGATATTCAAATAATGGATAATCAGCGGCATTAACTTCGTGATAGAAAACGTTTTCCTGAAAGGCGTTTAGCCGCGCTGGTTGTCGATAAGTAATAAAATGGATCTGGTGCCCTTTAGCAGCTAAACCTTTACCAAGTTCCGTAGCGACAACACCACTACCTCCATAGGTTGGATAACATACAATTCCTATTTTCATATTTTGTCTATTTTCTAAAACCTTTCCATCCTTTCTAATAGATTTTTAGGGTAAAAGGTTTAGCTTAAGGAGTAGTAAAATTGAAAGTGGCTACCGTTTTTAAAACGATAGCCACTTCTATTAGTTATTGTTTCGAAATCAGGTGGCAGATTACTGCTTTACTAATTTACGTGTATATCCTTTTCCATCAACCCAGATTTGCACCAAATAAACCCCTTGGCTCCAATTCTGTGTATTGATTTGCTGATTTAAAGTTCGCGTTTGAGAAGCTTTCTGTTCATAAACCGTTTGACCAAGCATACTAGAAATACGCACAGAAACATCTACATTACGAGCAAAGTCTACTTGTAAATTGGTCATTCCGCTAGTAGGGTTAGGGAATAGAGAATAGTCTAGTAAGTCTTCTATTTCTTCTGTTCCGACAGAGTATAGATTAATTGGCAATACTTGCTCACAACCATTTGCATCCGTTACAGTAATTGAAAATTCACCACTATCAAGATTTGTTAAAATATTACTAGTTTCACCATTATTCCACAAGTAGGTAAAAGGAGCGGCTCCAGCTTGTGGGAAAACACCCAACGCACCATCACCAGTACCACCTGACGCAGGTTCGTCAATCTCAACCAAAAGATCGAAATCCTCTGGACAACCAATGATATTAATATTATCTAAATCTATCCAATAATCACCAGATTCGTATACTGCTCGAAAACGTATACGGATGTATTCTCCTGCAAAAGCAGTTAAGTCAACCGTTTGATTAGCATATTCAGCAGATGTTGTATGGTTTGTTTCATCTATTACAAACACTGCATTATAATTATCTCCACAATCATTTGAAATCTCCACAACAAGAGAGTCACCATCCAGTACGGTCCCGACTTCACCCAAAGACCAATCTGTGTAACGATAATCAAAAGTAAGGCTATCACCCGAGTTGATTGGGCCAATATTAGTTGTCGTCGTAATAAAAGAGGTTCCTGTGGTAAATAGATTTCGGAAAATCCCTGGAGAACCATTATTGTGTCCTTCTCCAACTGATCCATTAAATTCCCAGCCATCAGGAAGGTTACCATCATTAAAATCAGCTACTAATGGTAACTGAGTAGGAGTAGAAGTAACAAATACAAAATTGGTGGTATCATTGGCCAGGTTTTCATCTATTCCAGTATCTACCCAAGTTCGAACCATGAATTCAGTGGCAAAAATATTAGAATTAAAAGTAGTGTTGAAAGTATAAGTAAGATTTTCACCAGGAGCAATTGTAACTCCTGTTAGGCTCTCTGTCACTACTGGCTCATTACCTACTTGGTAAGAAACCATGATATTTGTTTGGTTATCCAAACCTATATTATTGATAGTAATCATCACACTATCCATCGGAGTACCACATAATGGATCTCCTATGTTGCTACCACTTGAGGCTTGCAAATCGTTGGCCAGCGGTATAGAGATTTGAATATCATCAATTCCAAAACCTTCTCTGAACACGGAACCATCACTAGAGAAAGCAAACCGAAATCGACAGTTTCCTTCGCCAGCGAAGCCGTCGAGTGGATGTTCTGCGTAGCCCCAACCATTGGAATCTCCTGCCCAAACATTACCCAGGTCTGTGAAAGTATCATCCACGCTATACCAGTTTACCCCAGTTCCCATAGCCCCAATCTTCTCCCAAGTTACGCCACCATCTTTTGATCCCTCTAACCAAGCACCATCGTAGTTCGTTTCAGAATTGTAAATGATATGTAAAGAAATTTTTGGCGTTTCTGTAACATCGGTGAAGTCATAACAGACTGACTGAAAGTAAGATAATTCATTCGGATTATAATTACCTTCTAAGTTCGTTACCCAAGCATTAGTGCCACTATTGGCGGCATTGATGATCGTTCCTGCTGGAGCACCAAATTCCCAGGAGTTATTTTGGCTACTATCAGACACGATCCATCCTTCCGTATTATCCGTAAAGTTAGCTACGTAAGGCAGCTCCGCCACCGTAGGAATACTAAAAAAAGTATAATAAGCAGTATCGTTAGAAGACCTTGTGTCACCCTCTAAATCTGTCCAAACTGCAATTTCATATTGTCCTGGTTCACTAAAATCAAACTCTGTATCAAAGGTAACTGATACCGTATCATCACTACCAACCACGCCTGTAAAAAATCCATCTTCAAATATCGGTAGAGAAACTACTTCGCCATTAACACTATAGTTATAATTAAAAAGGGATTGTAGATTAGAACCAAATCCTGATAAATTGAAGGTAATGGACTCTAAACCCAGGTTGCAATCACTGACCGGTGTGAAGATTCCGGTAACCCCTACATCATTTAAAAACAGGGTTCTAAAATTAATGGGACCAACGATTGAGCTGGTATCTCCATTTTCACAGACAGTAGAAATAAACAATTGGTAAGTAGTGTCTTCCAATAGTTCATCAATTAATATACTATTCGTGTTAATGGTCGTTACATTCAGAAGATCTGCAAAAGGAAGTTGATCTAAGCCGTAGTAGATGATGTGTTCTGTGGCTGAATCAACTCCTGTAAAACTTAGTTCTACACCGTCGCCAAGAATTTCGTCAAGAATAACGTTACTTGGAAAACCACACATTGAACAACTTCCTAAAACTTGAAAAACATCACCTTCCGTCGGGTTAGGACCATCCGCAAAAATAATAGCTCCATTATTGTCTAAAAGTTCATATGTAACTTCATTTTGAAAACCTCCAGCAAAATATGAAAGTTCGATCATATCCCCCGGCTCAATCATCAGATCGGCGGAAAAATCATTACCATCATCAATGGTATAAACTGTACCTACTCCGTTAATTGTTACGGTCAATTCTGAACCATTCCAACCATCTCCAAAAGAATCAAATAGATTGAGTGTATAGGTACATTGCGCAGAGAGAGACGTCGCAAAGACTCCTAAGAGTAAGAATACGCCGAAGAAATGGGTTATTTTTTGGTAGAATAAGTTCATAAAATTTATTTTTTAAAAGATAATAGGTGCAATTTTTGAATTCAAGGAATAAAAATAGAGAAAAATGGGAGCATCTCTCAATTTTATGGCTAAATATGTCATTAAATGACGGCCATTAGTTTTAAACTATTCGCCGAAAATACTGTTTGTTTTCTGTTGATCTAAGTTTTATCATCAAACTTATACCTCATTTTGGCAATTTATTCAATAAAAGATCTAGAGAATCTCTGCGGAATTAAGGCTCACACCATTAGGATTTGGGAGACTCGCTATGGTATTATCAAGCCTCAGAGAACGAAAACCAACATTCGATATTATCAAGATAAAGATCTTAAACACTTGCTTAATATTGCCTTTCTTAATAAAAATGGTATCAAGATTTCCAAAATCGCTAAAATGAGCGAAGAGGAAATCGCCAGCAGAGTGGCCGATATGTCTTCTGTCAAGCTAGAGGACAATACACAGATGGATGCTTTGACTTTGTCCATGATAGAAATGGACGAGTATAAGTTTGACCGCATTATTTCAACGAATATTCAGCAAATTGGTTTCGAACGCACTATGCTTGAAATTATTTATCCTTTTTTGGATAAACTAAGTTTGCTCTGGCTGACCGGTTCTATCTATCCAGTACAGGAGAATTTTATCAGCTGTCTGATCCGACAAAAGATTATTGCTGCCATCGATACTATACCTCCTACACCATCTAAATCGAAAAACGCCAAAAAATTCGTTATTTATTTGCCAGAGGGAGAAAATCAAGAATTAAGTCTTTTATTGATTCACTATCTGATCAAATCGAGAAAGAATGAGGTAATTTATTTAGGTCCTAAAATTTCACTTCAGGACCTGAAAGATGCTTGTAAGGTTTATCAACCGGACTTTATCTTTACCATGATCACTGAGACTTATACAAAAACACCTGTTCAGACTTATATTAAAACACTCTCTGAAACTTTCCCAAATTCCCAGATTCTTCTTTCTGGTTATCAAGTAGTTGTTCAACAAGTTAAATCTTCTGATAATATAACCATTATGGCTAGTATTAATGATATGATTTATTTTCTCAATGCTATGAACAATACACCGCCTTCAAAGCTTATAGAATAATTTTATCTGAAACTCACTTTATTTGAGTTATTTTGTATTTATATGAAATACCACTCCATTTGGAGGTGTCTCACTATTTTTTTAATCAAAACATTTCTAAAACATGAAATTATTATTCAGATTTTCTTGCCTGCTACTCATATTAGGCCTTAGTTTTACTGCTTGTAAAAAAGCACCTAAAGGAGTAGATTCTAAAACTACTACTGCAACAAACGCAGCTGCCACCGCTAATGCGAATGACAAAATGTTTAACATCACTGGCGGACAATTACAATGGACTGGAACCAAAGTTGGTGGACAACATTCTGGAATTGTAAAAGTCAAAGGTGGTGATATCTCGGCTAGCAATGGGCAAGTCTCTGCCGGAACAGTTATGATAGATATGAGTAGCATCACTGTTACTGACCTAAAAGCTGGTGACGGAAAAGAAGATCTTGAAGGACATCTTAAAAATGAAGATTTCTTTAATACTGCTGCACATCCAACAGCTACCTTCAAGGTTACTAGTGCAAGCGGTAGTGGAACTTCTATGAGTATTGTTGGTGATTTAACCATCAAAGGCATTACCAAGAGCATCACCATTCCTGCAAATGTAGCAATGGCTGGTGATAAGATTTCTGTGGTAACACCATCTTTCAAAATCAATCGTACGGACTGGGACGTAAAATATGGTTCTGGGTTAATTGGCACTGCTGCTGATAAGATTATCCACGACGAGATTGGATTAGTTTTAAGCTTATCAGGTCAGGCAAAATAAGTCGACTGAAAAATAAAAACTTCCACAAGAAGCGCCTCTGGTTTTCCAGAGGCGCTTTTTTTTGTCTTTGAAGAAATCTTTCTTATATTTAAGTTCTTTACAAGCTTTTTTTATTTTTTATAATACTAATTTTTTATTCCTAGCCAAATCTATTAACCATGAGTACAATGCGTCTTTTTGATTTTATTTACCATCAGCAAAAAAATAATCCTCTCAAAGAATCTATTGGTTCTCGACTCAATGGAGAATGGAAATTTTATAGCACAGACGAAATCATCGAACGCGCAAATAAGTTCAGTTGTGGATTATTAAAGCTTGGCGTTAAAAAGAACGATAAGATTGCGTTGATCACTTATAAAAATCGTGCTGAATGGAGTATCGCAGATATTGGCATTCAACAAATTGGAGCCATTACCGTTCCTGTTTATCCTACCATCAGTCCTCGGGAATACGAATACATTTTTAATGATGCAGAAATCAAATACTGCTTTCTTGGAACAGATGATCTTTGCGAAAAGGTTGGAATCGCTCGAAAAAAAGTACCATCCTTAATTGATATCTATACTTTTGATAGACAGGAAGGGATGAAATTTTGGGAAGATATTTTTACAGATGATGGACTTCCTGAAGTAAAGAAGATCATGGATAGTATTGATCCTAAAGAAATGGCAACCATTATTTATACTTCTGGTACTACGGGAAATCCTAAAGGGGTAATGCTTTCTCACGAAAACATTTCTTCCAATGTAGTAGATGTGGACGATCTTATGCCAATCGATCCAGGCGATACAGTTCTTAGTTTTTTACCACTTTGTCATGTTTTTGAAAGATCCGCTTCTTATGCCTATCAATATCGAGGAGCCAAGATCACCTTTACAGGAACTGATAATCTAGGTGGGCCAACGGGAGATTTACAAACTTTAAAACCACATTTTTTCACTACCGTTCCTAGACTCTTAGAAAAGGTTTATGAAAAAATTTATAACAAAGGACTCGAACTAACAGGTACAAAAAAGAAGCTTTTCTTTTGGGCACTTTCCTTAACAGATGACTATGCTTATGATAAAAAATATTCAGGCATGTCTGGTATCAAAAGAAATATTGCAGATAAATTAATCTTCTCAAAATGGCGAGAAGCACTTGGTGGTAATGTAAAAGGAATTCTTACTGGAGCTGCTCCTTGTCCGGTAAGTATGGCTCGTATTTTTTCTGCTGCTGGAATTCCAGTACGAGAAGGGTATGGTTTGACCGAAACTTCCCCAGGATTGACCATTAATAGATACGACTCAGGAAATGCAATGTTAGGTTCAGTTGGTCCTACACTTGGACAAGTAGAAATATATATTGATTCCAGTGAGGGTGAGTATAAAGAAGATGAAGGAGAAATCCTTGCTGATGGTCCTAATATCATGATGGGGTATTATAAGCAAAAAGAAAAAACAGCAGAAGTCTTTAAGGAAATTGATGGTAGACGTTGGTTCCGTACTGGAGATATCGGCAAGTTTGTAGGATCTGGTAATAGTAAATTTTTAAAAATAACAGATCGTAAAAAAGAATTACTAAAAACTTCTGGGGGTAAATATGTCGCTCCAGCTCCTATCGAAAGCGCACTCAAAGAAGATTTCTTAGTTGAACAAGTAATGGTCGTGGGTGATAATAAAAAATTTGTTTCTGCAGTGATTGTCCCTGCTAAAGAAGCATTACAAAACTGGTGTAAGGAAAATCAAGTCGACTGTCAGTCTGTTAACGAGATGATAGCGCACGAAAAAGTAAAGAACTGTTATCAAGAAATTATCAATAAGTACAATCCTCGATTTAGCCATATTGAGCAAATTAAAAAATTTAGATTGCTCGACGCAGAATGGGAAGCTACTAAAAAAGATGGCTCGGACGCAGAATTAACTCCAACAATGAAATTGAAAAGAAGAGTAATTGCTCAAAAATTCCAAAAAGATATTGATGATATGTACAGTTAGAGACGTTGAATTAGTGGATTTAGTCTTTGTTTTTAATTAATTTTGGATACCCCCATTATACTTAAGTCTTATTAAAAATAATCAATAAGATTTTAGAACAAAAACAAAAACATGAATACCCTTCGTGGACGCTGGTCCACTATGATAATTATTTCCCTGGCTTTATTTCTACTATATTCTTGTGTACCAGAATATGAGGAACCCATTATTCCTCCTAGTCAATTCACTAAATATCAACGCGAAGCACTCGGTGATAAGGTAAAGGTTGCCATTGCTTTTCAGGATGAACGTTTTCCTATCTTACCCAATATTCCTCCTTACGACACAACAATTTATAATTTTGTGCAAACACTATATGATCAAGTGACCAATGAAATGCGCCGCGATCGTCGATCTCCTCAAAGCAATAAGTGGAATATTGATCGTCCTTGGAAGGTAACCATTATAAACCGACCAGAAAAAAACATCTTCGTCATTCCAGGAGGTGGTATTTATCTTACTACTGGGTTACTCAGAAGTCTTGAAACAGAACATGAGCTCTATTATCTACTCGCATTCGAAGCTGGTTTGATGAATGATAAATTTCTATTCTACCAAATTATCAACCGCATCAATACCAACGCACTTACCAAAATTGTTACCGGCTCTGCCCGCCGAGATGATCCTAGTGCAGATGACCTTGTCGCAATTATTGATAATCTTGAATTTAGTTCTGACCAAGTAAAGACGCTTGATCAAAACACTCTTGAGGTTATTTGTAATTCATCCATTATGGATCCACTAGGCATTAGAAGAATTGCTCAGCAAACTGGCAGTGATTGGTTCTGGCTTAATTACCGAACAAACTACACTGGACGAGAAGATAATATTCAACGCTTACTAGAAGACAGAGAAGAAGATTGTGGTAGTTTTACAACCAATGGAAACTACTATCGATATGTGCTGAGTAAATTATGAATCTGATGCTAGTAATCGAAATGATTTTCTGTGATGATCAGTAGTTCCCAATAAAGCAATTGCTTTGCGATGCGCCTTGGTCGGATAACCTTTATTTGAATGCCAATCATAACCGGGATTCTCACCAGCAATTTTTTTCATATACCGATCTCGATAAGTTTTTGCTAATACTGAAGCTGCAGCAATTGATAAATATTTACTGTCTCCTTTTACAATACAATGATGAGCAATATCTGGATATTTATTAAACCGATTGCCATCAATTAGGAGTGAGGTTGGTCTAGTTTTTAATTGATCAATAGCTCGATGCATCGCTAAGAAGGAAGCATTTAAAATATTTATTTCATCAATCTCTACTGGTCCTACCGTTCCTACCGCCCAAGCAATAGCTTCGGCTTCAATAATGGGTTGTAAAAAGTCGCGATTCTTTTCACTCATCAATTTTGAATCATTCAACAATGGATGAGCAAAGTCTTTAGGTAAAATAACCGCCGCTGCAAATACTGGCCCAGCCAAACAACCACGTCCAGCTTCATCACATCCAGCTTCTATATCCGCAAGGTTAAAATAAGGTGCAAGCATAGTGTCTCTAAAATTTAAAAAGCCAGCTTGTAATATTTCATTACAAGCTGGCCAAGTAGAACGTTCGATCGCCGTTCTATTAAGTTTATAATATTAGCTATTGATAATTTCATCCCCCAAATCAGAAGCTGCGTCTTTCGCTCCATCCACCGCATCACTTGCTGCATCTTTTACGTTGTCCATTGCTCCACTAGCCATATCTTTTGCACCATCTACTGCGTCACCCGCTGCATCTTTTACAGAATTCATTGCATCTCCTGCTTTGTCCATTGCGCCTCCTGCTAAATCTTTTGCACCGTCTACCGCGTCTCCAGCTTTATCTTTCACTGCATTAACTGCATCTCCTGCTTTATCCATCGCTCCGCCTGCTAAATCTTTCGCACCGTCTACTGCATCGCCTGCTTTATCTTTCACAGCATTCACCGCATCTCCTGCTTTGTCCACTGCACCTCCAGCTAGATCTTTTGCACCGTCTACTGCGTCACCCGCTACATCTTTCACGGCATTCACCGCATCTCCCGCTTTATCCAATGCGCCACTAGCTAGGTCCTTCACACCACCTAGAGCATCTCCCGCCTTATCCATTACTCCACCAAGCCCATCACCAGCAAGATCTTTTGCACCTTCTGCTAAATCTCCCGCTTTATCCATCACATCTCCTGCTAAATTTTTCACACCACCTAGAGCATCTCCTGCCTTATCCATCACTCCACCAAGCCCATCACCAGCAAGATCCTTCGCACCTTCTGCTAAGTCACCTGCTTTATCTAAAACCGAGCCTCCAGCATCTTTTACCATATCCATTGCATCGCCTAAGCTATCACCCGCTAAGTCTTTTGCACCTGCTGCTACGTCGCCTGCAGTATCTTTAACTGAACCAAATAGGCTCTTTAGAAAATCGAAAAATCCCATAGTTTCTTCTTTTTTTATTTAAATAAGTTAGTTAACAGTGCTAAATATAGGAAGATATAACGAATTATTATAGACATAAAAGGCTGATTTTTTAAAATAAACTACTGTATATTGTTGAATATGGCGTTTTTCCTACCATAAGAAGGGTAAAAATTAATAAGGTTGTGTTAAAAATTACGAAATCTGATTACATGCTAGTATTTTTGCGGTCTAATAATCAGGGGCTTTATTACCTGATTTTCTCATTACTGAGGTAGTTGCTTCAGTTTAAAAATAAAAAAATGAAAGGAATACTTAAAATTGGAATGTTGATGCTATCGTTGGCTTTGTTTAGTACAACCGAGGGATTGGCGCAGAAATTTGGACATTTGAATAGCGGTTTATTATTGAGTATGATGCCTGAATCTAAGGCAGCAGAATCAGAACTACAAACCTATCGTCAACAACAGGAAAAGATCTTACAAGATAAGGTCACCGCTTTCCAAGCAAAAATAGCAGATCTACAGAAGCGTTTTCAGACTTTAGCGCCAGCTGTAGCTAAGGCTGAACAAGAAAAACTAGCCGCTGAAGAGCAGGAATTATATGCTGCTAGAGCTAAAGGGGAAGAAGATGTTGTGAAGAAAAGAGAAGCTTTACTAAAGCCTATTTATGAAAAAGCGGATGTTGCAGTACAAGCAGTAGGAAAAGAAAATGGTTTTACCATGATTTTCGACTCTGGTGCATTTAATGTGGTATTATTTGCCGAAGATGCCACAGACATATTACCATTGGTAAAAGCAAAAATGGGCTTATAGAAATAAAAAATAAAGTCTATTAAATAAAAAGCTGCCTTGACTTAGTAAGTCAAGACAGCTTTTTATTTTGGTATTTAACTTTTATGCTTTCTTATTCAGCTTTGCGACTATCTTCAATCTTTTTCTTATCTGCTTCTTTCATGCCCTCTTTTATCTCTGATTCGATAGATGCTTTGGCATTATTAAATTCCTTAATTCCTTTTCCCATACCCCGCATTAATTCTGGAATTTTTTTACCACCAAAGAGCAGTAATACTACAAATAAGATAATAATCAATTCGGGACCACCAGGAAGTGCAAATAGTAATGTATTCATAATCACTTGTTTTTAGAGATGTAAATGATCTAAAAGGTACCCTTTAGTTTTCTACAGTACCAGAACAAATATAACAAATTTAGTGGCCACTTTATTATTTCTATTAAGCTTTCCACTGTTTAAAACGATGAATTTTACCGAATACCGACTTTTCCTGCTTCCTCTTTTAAAGAAATACCTATTTCAATTATTTCAATTTCCACTCGACGATTCTTTTTACGTCCCTTCTCCGTTTGGTTACTAGCCACTGGTAAATCACCTCCATATCCCACCGCCTCCATCCTATTTGCTCCAATACCTCCAACTTTAGCCAAAGAACGCATGACTTCCTTCGCTCGATCTCGCGAAAGCACATACAATTGGTTGATATCTCCTTGGTTATCTGTATGTCCAGTAATTCGAATTTTTATATATGGATAGCGTTGTAAATAATCAGCAACTCGTTCTATTTCAAAGTAAGATCTAGACAGTATCTCTGCCGTAGATCTCCGAAACATGATAGGATTTATCTCGACTTTTTCGCCTACACTAGCTGGCGTTTTAATAATAGGATGCCTTGTCGCCAAGGACTCTATACTTTTCTTTTTTGTACTACTCTTTACCTTTTGAGATCCTAGAATTTCTATTTTTTTAGCTTTAGAAACCGTCTTACTTACAGAAACCGTTCTTGGTTTGGGTTCACTAATTTGAATCATAAAAATATCACTACTCCCATCTCTGGTAGAACTAAAATAAAGATGTCCTGTAGCTGCATTAAAGTAAGGATGACTGTCATGTGCATCCGAATTTACTGGTGCTTTAAATCTTCGAGGCGCCGACCAATTTTTCCAGTTTTTACCTATTCGTTCTTGCACATAAATATCGCTGCCACCTGTAGTTGTATAACCACGATTAGAAGCAAAATAAAGCGAAAGACCGTCACTACTTAAATGTGGTGTCGTCTCTCTCCATGGAGAATTTACACCGCTACCCATATTTTCAGGGCGACTCCAAGTTCCATTTCTTTGTTTAAAACTTATATACAAGTCACTCTGTCCCATCCCATCTTCCCGCTCCATCGAAAGAATGATCACCTTTCCTTCATTATTCATCGTCAAGTTGACATCTTCTCCAGAGTTATGATAATTATTGATCGGAAGTGGTGTTGGATAACTCCAAGAACCATCTGCTCTCTGGGTTACTGTCGAAAATCCTTTGGCCAGTCCCCCTCCTTTAACAAATTGGTTAATCACCACCAAAGTATTATTATTAGTTCCAAAAGAACTGACACTATTTGGCAACGCATTATTCAGAGGATATACCGGATGATTATTCATTATAAAACGATTCCCATTCCAACGAGCCTCCCAAATATCTTGATTAAACTTAGATTGGTGAATTGGTCCATTAGAACGATCTCCTAGCAATTGATAAATTGCTCGTATCTGTTGCTCGTATTCGTTTTTTGGTAAAACAACAGAAAGATCTCGATCAAATTCAATCAGTGTTTGGTTAAAATCAGGATAACCAGTTCGCGTATAAAACAACCGCTCACCATCACTACTGATACAAGGTGCAATTTCATCAAAAGCATCCGTATTAATAGACCCATCTAATTTTTCTAGTATAAAATCTTGCCCAGATAGAGCAGACGCGTATGCCCATAGACATAAGAAGAGTAGATTCCTCATTTTTTGCGGTCTTGTTTAAAAAATCAATTTAAACCAGGGGACCGAGCAAAGGGAATCTCAGAAAAGGATTAAAATTTTGTTATAAATATTCGTTAAAAACAAATATAGATACTATACCATCGAATAGCAAGGATGCTTCGCTAATTTATAATCCCAATCAAATTACATCTTTATAAAATATAGTCATTACTTTTGTCTTTTATATGTTATCGCATAAGGGCTAGATTTTTGTATTATTTACCGTTAAATTTGTTCCAATAAATCCCAAATGATAAATATTATCATAAAGTGTCTATTGATTCTGATTGAATCATTATTTTAATCTAAAAGATAATTCCATGAGCATTAAATCTTTTCTCTACTTATCCTGCTTTTTTATAATCGTAAGTAATTTCTCTGCTTGTCAATCTGATAGTACTGGATCTTCTAGTACTACCACTGCTAGTTCTAGTTCTGCAACTAGCGGAAATAACGGTGGCGGCTTTGAATTACTCAGTTCAAAGCGTAGCGGAATTACGTTCGCTAATAATCTAACTGAAGACCTAGAGCAAAATTATCTCAATTTTGAATATATCTATAACGGTGGCGGTGTCGCAGTTGGAGATATTAATAATGATGGTCTACCAGATGTATATTTTTCTGGAAACGAAGTCCCTAATAAATTATACCTGAATAAAGGAGGGTTAAAATTTGAAGATATTACCGATGCTGCTGGTGTGGCAGCAGACGATGGCTGGTATACCGGGGTAAGTATGGTCGATATCAATAGTGACGGTTGGTTAGATATTTATGTTTGTAAATCTGACTGGCATAAGAAAGGAGAATACAATCGACAAAACCTGCTTTATATCAATAAGAAAGATGGCACCTTTGAGGAAAAAGCCAAAGCATATGGGTTAGCGGAAAATGGTTATTCTATTCAAGCTTCGTTTTTTGATTATGACAAGGACGGTGACCTCGATGTTTATATTACCAATCATCCGATGGAATTTGGAAGTCCTGTCAAAGATAGAGATCGAAAGGTAGCCAATCCACCAGATGCTACTCGTGATAAATTATATGAAAATACGGGTAAAAATAATTTTCGAGAAGTAGGAAAGAGAGCAGGTATCGTCAACTATGCTCACGGTCTTGGGATCGTTACAGCCGACGTCAATAAAGATGGTTGGGTAGACATCTACGTAACAAATGATTACGACGAACCTGACTTTCTTTATCTCAATCAAAAAGATGGTACCTTCAAAGAAAAAATCCAGGAAATGACCAATCATATCTCCTTGTTCGCCATGGGCGTTGACATTGCAGATATCAACAACGATGGCTGGTCTGATATTATGACCACAGAGATGTTGCCTGAGAGTTATAAGCGCTCTAAAACCAATATGGCAAGTATGAATCCGGAAAAGCTTAACCGCATGGTAGAAGGAGGCATGCACTACCAGTATATGCACAACTCCCTACAACTTAATCGTGGAAATGGTAGGTTTAGTGAAATCTCTCAAATGGCCGGAATATCAAAAACCGATTGGAGTTGGGCTTGTCTGGTTTCTGATTATGATAACGATGGATTAAAAGATGTCTTTGTTGCTAATGGCTATAAGCGAGATGTTTTTGATAAAGACTTCGCAAAAGAAAGTGCAAAAATTATTGCCAAAAATAATGGAAACATTCCCATCCATGATCTTTACGAAATCATGCCTTCTACCAAACTCAAAAACTATGTTTATAAAAACAATGGAGATCTTACCTTTACCAACGTAAGTGATCAATGGGGAATGGATCAAAAAACTTTTAGTCAGGGTGCCGCCATCGCAGATTTAGATCAGGATGGAGACCTGGATATTGTCATAAATAATTTAGATGATCCAGCGATGATTTATGAAAATAAATCCAGTGGCAATGGTAATAATTTTTTAAAATTAAAACTAAAAGAAAAACTATTCAACACCGCTGGACTAGGGGCCAAGGTCACCTTGAAATATAATGGCATCATACAATATCAGGAAATGATTACCATCCGTGGATTCCAGTCAAGTAGTGAACCTGTCATGCATTTTGGATTAGGTGATGTAAGCCAAATTGACGAAGTAGAAGTTGAGTGGTTAGATGGCAAAATTTCTGTCTTAAAAAATGTAAAAACCAACCAGACATTATCTTTAGACTATAAAGAAGCAACGGGACAAAAAATAGTCTCAACTAGTCCTCAACCGCTTTTTGCGGAGCAAACTAAAAAGTTACTCAACAAGCCTTTTATACATAAAGAAAATGAGTTTGACGATTATAAAACTCAGGTTTTACTTCCACATAGACTTTCTCGACTAGGGCCATTTACTGCTACCGGAGATGTTAACGGAGATGGTCTGGAAGATTTCTATATTGGTGGTGCCATGAATCAGGCAGGCGCTTTATATTTACAAACCGCTTCTGGATTTAATCGGAAAAATATTGCTGCATTCGAAAAAGATAAGGGTCAAGAAGATATGGATGCATTGTTTTTTGATGCGGATCAGGATGGAGATCTAGATCTGTATGTAGTGAGTGGTGGAACAGAACTTCCACCTAAGCATGCTTTTTATCATGATCGACTTTATACAAATAATGGGAAAGGTTCTTTTACCAAGTCTTCTAATATTCCTGAAACCTTAGCAAGTGGTTCTTGTGTAAAAGCATTCGATTATGATCAAGATGGCGATTTAGATTTGTTTGTCGGAGGACGGGTAATTCCGGATATGTACCCTTATTCTACTCAAACTTATTTATTTAGAAATGATGGTGGAAAATTCGTAGAAGTAGCCGTTCAAACTTCCAGAGATATGGTATTACAGGGTTTGGTAACGGACGCCGTCTGGACAGATTTTAATAAAGATGGATTGTTTGATTTGATTGTCGTTGGTGAATGGATGCCAATTAAATTTTTCCAAAATCAAGGTAGTGGTTTCGTAGAAGTAACCGAACAATACGGTATGAGCCAAACCACCGGTTGGTGGAATACAATCACTCAAAATGATATAGACGGTGATGGCGACCTAGATTATATAGTTGGAAACTTAGGTAGCAATTATAAATTTAAGGCATCCCAGGAGAAACCTTTCCACATTTATAGTGCTGACTTTGACGGCAATCGATCCATGGATATTGTATTGGCAATTTATGATGGTGACAACGAAGTTCCCGTTCGAGGTCGTCAATGCTCTTCAGAACAAATGCCTTTTGTCGCTCAAAAATTCCCAAGTTATAATTCGTTTGCAGACGCAAAAGTAGATGATATCTTTGGTGACAATTTAGAGAAGGCACTACACTACGAAGCTAAATTATTTGAAAGTGTTATTCTGATCAATGATGGTGGAAAATACCAAATTAAAAAGCTACCTGCGGAAGCGCAATTCTCTTCTGTCAACAGTATCTTACCCGCAGATTTTAATCAAGACGGTCACACTGATTTATTATTAGGTGGAAATCTTTTTGGATCGGAAGCAGAAACAACCAGAGCCGATGCCTCCATTGGATTATTACTAACCGGAAACGGAAAAGGTGATTTCAAAGCTATGCTTCCAGAAGAAAGTGGTTTTATTATTCCTCATGATGTTAAAAACATGGAACTTATAAGACTAGGCAAAGGCAAAAAAGCAGCAGTCTTAGTTGCTTCCAATAACGATGCGCTCAGAATATTTTCCATCAAAAATGACGTAGAAATCGTACAATAGTTTTTTTAGTAAAAACGATTTTATAAAAAAGCGCTTTGATTGTATCAACTTACAGTCAAAGTGCTTTTTTAATTTTGGCATTTAATTATTTTTTATGATAAATCCATAAACGCTCGATACAAGTCCTTCCAATCTTTCCGATCCTTTACTACCGTCTCTACATACTCTTGCCAAACTAGCTGATCTTGTACTGGATCTTTTATAATCGCTCCTGTAATTCCTGCTGCCAAATCTGCTGCTTTTAAATCTCCATCTCCAAAATGAGCCGCCAAGGATTGACCTGAATTGATCACTGAAATCGCTTCCGCTGTGCTTAATGTACTGGTCGGAGATTTTAGTTTGGTACGACCATCTTCTGTTTTTCCAGATCGTAATTCTCGAAAAATAGTGACCAACCTTTGGATTTCTTTAACGGGTGCTGCGGAGGCAGGTAGTTCCAATCGTTCAGCAATTTGATGTACCCTAGTTTTTACAATTTTCACTTCCTCTTCTAAGGTAGCAGGTAGAGGCATTACCACCGTATTAAATCGCCGCCGCAAGGCACTGGACAATTCATTAACTCCTTTATCTCGATCATTCGCCGTAGCAATCACATTAAATCCACGGTTCCCTTGAATCTCCATTCCTATCTCTGGAACAGGTAATATTTTTTCAGAAAGAATCGTAATCAAAGTATCTTGAACTTCTGAAGGAATCCGAGTTAGTTCTTCGATTCGCGCAATCTTTCCTTTCTCCATCGCAGTCATCACTGGACTTGCCACCAATGCTTTCTCTGATGGACCTTCCGCAATCAACCGCGCATAGTTCCAACCGTACCGCATTGCTTCTTCCGTCAAACCGGCCGTTCCCTGAACTAATAATTTCGAGTCTCCACTAATTGCGGCGGCAAGATGTTCGCTTACCCAAGTTTTTGCCGTACCTGGAATACCAATCAACATCAGTGCACGATCTGTAGCAAGGGTAGCAACAGCCACCTCCATAATTCGGCGATTTCCGTAATACTTTGGTTCTATCACCGTTCCATCCTCAAGGGTTCCTCCCATCAGATAGGTAATCACCGCCCAAGGGGAAAGATTCCAATTAGTAGGACGAAAACGATCATCAAATTTTGCAAGTGCTTTTAGTTCTGCAGCGTAAGCATCTTCGGCATGCGGACGGAGCGCGGTATTTTTCTTATTTTTAGGCATAAAATATATTTTAAAATCATGGCTAAGTTAACCAGAAAAAACTTTCTAAAAGGGGCAGCCCTCGGAACAATTTCGTTACCCTTTTTAATTAGAGGTTGCGGACCGACCAATATTGCCCAAAATACGGCCTCCGGTCCGAATATTATTACGGATAAAAAATTTCAGTGGAAACTAGTCACGACTTGGCCTCCTAATTTTCCAGTACTGGGAGAAGGATGTACTTACTTTGCAAATTGGGTTCGAGAAATGTCTGGCGGTCGATTAGATATTAAGGTTTTTGGTGGAGGTGAATTGGTCCCTCCGCTGGAAGTCTTTGATGCAGTAAGAACTGGTGCAGCTGATATGGGGTCAGGAGCTGCTTACTATTGGGCAGGTAAAATTCCTTCTGCCCAGTTTTTTGCTTCGGTTCCTTTCGGAATGAATGCCCAGCAGCTTAATGCTTGGATCGACAATGGAGGTGGCCTTCAACTTTGGGAAGCGCTTTATGCTGATTATGGATTGGTTCCGATGTGTGGTGGTAATACAGGTGTACAAATGGGCGGTTGGTTTAATCGAGAGATTAATAGTCTTAGTGATTTTAAAGGTTTGAAAATGCGTATGCCGGGATTGGGTGGCAAGGTCTTGAAACGAGCAGGAGGTTCTCCCGTCTTACTAGCTGGTAGTGAATTATATACTGGATTAGAAAAGGGAACTATTGACGCCACTGAATGGATTGGACCCTATCATGATTATAAAATGGGGTTTCATCAAATTGCTAAATATTATTATTCTCCTGGCTGGCACGAAGCAGGAACGGCACTAGAAATTATTATCAATAAAAATAAAATGGAGGAGTTGCCCAAAGATTTACAAGCTATCGTACGGACCGCAGCAGCACGGATGAATTTGTGGACACTCTCTGAATTTGAGGCTAAAAACGGTATTTATTTAGACAAATTAATCAACGAAGAAAAAGTAGATATTCGAAAATTTAATTCTGAAATTTTGAATCAATTAAGAACTTATACCCAAGAGATTACGGAAGCGTTGGCTAGTCAAGATACTTTTAGTCGAAAGATATATGATGCTTATCAAAAATTCAGAAAGCAAGCTACTAACTGGAGTAAGTTATCTGAAAAAGTATATTATAATGATTTGCAGATATAGAAATTATTTTAAAACTTAGATAAACCGGGAGCTTGAGCACCACAACACTCCGTATCTAAAACATCTATAAACCCATCTAAATCATTATCAATTCCGTCGGTACAGTCTTCTGGGAGACAAGGACCGACTACAGGGTTTTGCCAATGATTATTCACTGGAGTGGTGTAAGTGATCGTGGCAATTAATCCGTTTGCGTCAACCGTAGGAATACCTGTACCAGCAATTCCATCACCGTCCGTATCAGTAATTCCTTCTTCCTCTGTATCAAAACAACCATCGCCATCGGCATCTAATTCATAAGGGTCATAGAATCCATCAGGTGACGTTTCGCTATTTGCTATATTATAATTTAGCGTATCGCTATCAGCAGTTGTTTCTAGTCCATCGAATAATCCATTTGATCCAAACGAACTTGGAACTCCATCAATAACACCATCATTGTTAGCATCCGCCGCACCATGTCCTGCTTCAACTAGATCTAATATTCCATCATTATCTGAATCTAAATCCAAATAATCTTCTATTCCGTCATTATCCGTATCTACACAACTAGCAGAAGCATCTCCGAAAATTAAGAGCTTACCATCCGCTCCATCACTACCTGTTTGATTGTCATAAACTCTTATGGAATAAACTAAATCACCTAAGTCTGCCAAGTCATCTAATGGCAAAATGGCAATAGTCAGAGGTTGATTTAATGGATCTACATTGACCCCAGTATGAACATAATCACTAGTATTAATGGTAATCTGTGTTCCTAACGGATTACCGTCAAAGTCTAAAGCTTCAATAATTACGGAGTTATTTCCACTTCGTTCACTGTACAAAACAAAAAGACTTTGATTCACAGAAATTGGAGAATTATAGCCCAACTGAAAGTAATCAATCCCATCCGCTAGGTTATATTCAATAGCCTGATAATGATTCATGTTTTGATTTTGAAAAGAAGGTAGAATATCACTTGACCAATTTGAAGAAATACTATAATCAGCATTCACAGTACCATTTTGATAAGAAACTATTTGATTCGCACCAGAAGGTGCACTAGCTGAAAAATCGAATGTATAAGAATCTGGAAATATAAAATTTGAATATACTATTCCATCAATAGTTATATCATTTAACAATACAGGTGCATTTCCAGCACTTCCTGCAACACCATAAGTATCTGCTGTTAAGAATCCATCACTACCATTTTCTATTGGAAAACATTCTACCAAATCTGGAATTCCATCATTGTCATCATCTAAATCACATAAATCAATAATTCCATCTCCATCATTGTCATTACCGATTGCGCAAATATCAAACACAAATCCTGCATCCCATGTATTATCAAAGTCGCCATTGGCTAAGGTAAATACTTCTGTAACCCCAGTGATATCGATATCTGAGTCATTGGGATCGCTAGTACCTGTAGGTCCTGAAGTGGTATAATCATATGAACTCGTGGGTAATATCGCTTCGACAAAATAATCGCCAGCAGGTAGATTATCAAAAATGTAGTATCCCGGATTCCCTCTGAGGTCAGCCTGAGTGATCGTGGTGGCGTACACAACATTTGGTACTGCATTATCATAAAGGTTGATCACAATATTATTCAAGCCATCATTTTCTAATTCATTTTGAAGACCATCTCCATTAACGTCCGTCCAGACATATCCTCCTAAAGATGCAGCTGAGGCAGGACCAATTAATCCAAGATCCCAGGAGTAATCTAATTCAAATGCAGCTATATTGGTGATCGGCATTTTTGCAACAATAGAATCATTGTTTATTACAGGGAGTCCATCGGAATCAATCGCAGTATCTCCTCCTTGATTAGCGGTTGTTATTTGATAACTATCTGAATTATAGAAAATAGCGTAATAATCTCCTGTCGGTAAAAAAGGAAATAAATAATAACCTCCATCCGCAGTTATTGTAAAATTAACAAAGGTATCCTGCAAAATATTTTGAACACCATCGCCATTATCTTTATAGAGATCCACTTTAATATTATCAATCCCCATTTCACCACCATCTTGTATCCCATTTCCATTTGCATCATTCCAAACAAAATCACCATAAACTCCTGGGATTTGTTCACTAACTTTCATACCAACCTTGATGGGTTCTCCAGGTGGCAAAGTCGTTCCGTTATCTGCACGACTAGTAATATATCCGAATGAGTTCCAGGCAGTAGAATCTGGCACTGCTCCAATCGTATTCAAAACACCCACGGGCGCTCTCATTGGCCATTCTAAAAATATGGAATCACCTGGTTCTAAAACAGTCGGTCCAAAATCAAACTTCAAGGATTGGACAGAGGCAATATCTGCAGGAAGTGTGGTTGTCCAGTTAGGGGTATCACAGCCAACAGGGCCGCTTGTAACAATTCCTTCTACACTTCTACATGGATTATTTTCAGTGCTGTAATAAACTGTTACGCCAGCAGGAGCAGTAACGGCTCCTACCAAATTAGGTCGCCACCTTGAATCTCGATTAACTAGTGTAACAACACTACTATCATCGGGTGTAGGTAACAGGTCAATCACTATAATATCCGTCATATCGACGGTTCCTTTATTTCGTACGATCAACTGATAATCAGCAATTCCACCAGGTAAAGTACTTCCTACATTTGGGTATTTTGTCCAAGTAGAGTCTAACTGTCCTTTCACTAATTTTTCAGATTCTAAAGAAACTAATTCAACGATATTAATACCTCTCTGACCGGTACAAAAAGTCTCTGTAAGGTTTCCATCACCGTCCAAATCATAAATATCCGGGTCGTCCACCCCTAAACAAACACCGATATTATCTGCATCGATCCAAAATTTATTATAAAATGAAGGGGTACCACTCGAAACAACCTCTGGGATAGTAGTATCAAAAATAATAACAACTCTTTCGCCCGGTGGTATTTTTATCGTATTTGCTCCCAACCATTCCCATTTCAAGAGTTCTCTACCCGTTCCATTATAATCTGCAACATAAGTGAATGTGGGATCAGGGAACCCAAGTGCGTTACCCCAAGGCGGCAGTGTCCAAGTTCCTGGTTCATAAGTTACTCCCTCTGGCAACAAATCATAGACTATCGGGTTTTCCAGAGAATCACCAGCGCCCCATTCATTCCGAACGGCTAAGTGAAATGTTTCTGTGTCGCCAGGACTCAAAATTCCACCGGGTCTGGATTTAACTGGGTTTAAATTCGCATCGCTTACAGTTGGTAAAATATTATAACTAACACAATTGTTAGATCCAGTCGTTATAATATTTCCTCCCTGATAACCTGCTGTATAACAATTGGT
>CALGJS010000490.1 GCA_937927835.1 uncultured Saprospiraceae bacterium
ATGTCTTTTAAAAAATTAAAATAAATACGAAATGGAGCCGCCTTGACACCAGGATTGAGCAAGGTTTTAAAAGTAAAAATATAATCTGAGGAAGTAACGGGCATACCATTATCCCAAGTCGCATCTTCGCGGATTCTAAAATCATATTTAATTCCACCTTTCCATCGGCCACTAGTAATGGAATCGATGGTAGGTAACGATTCTGCGAGTACGGGTAATAATTCTAATGATTGAGGATCGTGATCTAATAAGGTTAAGAAAAGTAAATTGTTTAATTGACGGTCTGCCAAGGTACGAGCTAGCAAAGGATCTACTTGCTCAGGTTCGGCAGCTAACCGAATAACCACCGTACCTGTATCTACCTTTGAGGGGTCGTGCTTGCATTGAATATTTACAAGGCAAAGAAATACTATAAAGTAGAAGAGAGGCTTTAACATATTCTCAATATAAAAAATAATCTTGGCTAAATAATTTTTTCTAAAAAATACACTGACGAAAAGAAGTAGTCTGTCTGTAAACATTCAATTAACCTAACTGTTTCCATTAGAGTCTGTCTAAACTTTCATTCAGAACAAAATTTTCTCAATTTCGCACAATCATGAAAATTTGGACAAACTCTTAAAAAAAGGAACTATGTATACAATATTAATTGCAGGGGGAACAGGACTAATTGGTCAACATCTAAGTAAAATGTTGACAGATCAAGGCCATACGGTCCACTGGTTGAGTCGTACGGCAGACCCAAATGCAGCGTATAAAACCTTTGTTTGGGACGTAACCAAAGGAGAAATAGATGAGGCAGCGTTATCTTCCGCAGACTATGTGCTTAATTTTGCTGGTGCAGGAATTGCTGATAAACGTTGGTCAGAAAAGCGGAAAAAATTAATTATCGATAGTCGAGTAAAAGGCAATCAATTACTTGCAAAGGTGTTGCCTCAGTACCCAAATGTAAAAGCTTATATCTCTGCTTCAGCCATCGGATATTATGGAGATCGAGGAACGGAGCTTTTGTCAGAGTTAGCTGCTCCAGGAAAAAAAGGATTTTTAGCAGAGAGCGTCGTTGCATGGGAAAAGTCGATAGAAGAGGTCGCTGCTACGGGACTGCGTACCGTGACCATTCGTATTGGGATCGTTCTATCTACAAAAGGAGGTGCCTTAGAAAAATTACTCTTGCCGTTTAATTTTTGGTTAGGTATTTATTTTGGGAATGGCGAACAAATTTATTCGTGGATTCATATCGAAGATCTCTGCCAAATGTTTGTTATAGCTATAGAAAATGAAGAGATGAAAGGAGTCTATAATGGAGTAGCACCAAATCCGGTGACGAATAAAGTCTTTACAGAAATAACGGCAAAAGCATTAGATAAATCAGCATTATTAGTGCCATCGCCTTCATTTGCGATGCGAGTAGCAATGGGAGAAATGGCCGATGTAGTATTAACGGGATCCAATGTGTCGAGCGATAAAATAGAAGGGGATGGGTTTAGCTTTAAGCATCCTGAGTTGAAATCAGCATTACAGGATATTTTGACAAGAAAAATTTAGGATTAGTTTTTTACTTAAAAACTTCGATGTCCTTATTCTTGACAACTAGATCGGTAAACTTTCCTTTAAATCTAGTAGCCTTGACGATATGATTATCAATCCAATGATAATTTCCACCACGAGGTTTCCCGAAAAGAATCCCGTGATATTTGAAGTTATGTTTTTTTAACCAAGTTTCGGTTACTTCTCTATGAGCTTCTGTACGAGAGGTGAAAAAGAAAATAATATGACCTTCCGCATGCCATTTATTAAGAATTTTAAGTGCATCAGGATAAGGTAGTACTGTAGCCATTCTTTCTGCTTCCTCATTAGGAACATCATCGCAGATTGTACCATCAATATCAATGAGAAAGTTTTTAATATCCTCTGGTAACAAAGGACTTACCGCTTCTCCTTTCTCGTTAAATGTTTTATTTAAGTTAGTCATCTTCTGTGGTTTTGCTAATCATTAAGTTTTTTGTTAACTATCCATAACTACAAAGACAGCACTATGCAAGATAGTGATGCTTACTGCCTAAGGCGCTGTTGAAACCTTTGGTCTAAATAAAGCTGGATGTTTGATTAGGGAAAAGTAATGCCTGAGTTACTTAAGTAGTTGACAATATAAAGCCTACTACTTATCAAAAATAATAAAATTTTCGGGATTTACCGCTTTGCCATTGTGCCATAACTCAAAATGAAGATGTGGTCCAGACGACAAAGTGCCTGAATTGCCAATAATGGCAATGGCTTCGCCCGCTTTTACTTGGCTACCTGATTTCTTTAAGAGCACTGAATTATGTTTGTAAAATGAAATTAGATTATTAGCATGTTGAATACCGATGGTGTTTCCTGTTTCTAGTGTCCAATCGGAAGTAAACACAAAACCATCCATAATTGCTTTTACCGGTGTGTTTTTTGGTGCCATTACATCAATGCCATAGTGTTTATTTTCTGGTCCATAAGGTTCACTGATGGTTCCGCCTGAAATAGGTGGAATAAAATAAAGTTGTTCTAGTGAAACCTGGTTACTACCAGTAAAATTACTACCAGAACTTGTTTGCCGACTCTGTAATTGTTGATTTAGTTCTATTTCTTTACGAAGTAATTCATCTTCTCGAATCCTTTCTACATTGATTAGACTATCAGGCATATCTTCCATGGTAGTGGAATCAGTATCGTCAACCTGACTTTCAACCTCTACAATATCACCAACGAGAATTTTACGAATATTTTCAGTATATGCTTCTTGAGCACTTAAATCTTTTTTAATAGCGTTAAGTTCCGCAGTAAGCCGAAGCGCTTCTTTATGTTCTTGAATATTACCATAACCAGGGATATAACGTTTGATAGGAGTAGCTACGATAAGTAGAAATACAAGAACGGCAACGGTTGCAATTATCGCACAAATGACCATGTAAATATTAAGAGGAGATAACTTATAAGATCCTACTTCTTCAAAGGTTTCGTTATTCATCACAATCAAGCGATAATTCTCTCTAGATTTCTCAATAAATTTACGACCTCTTTTTTTTTCGTTTTCCACAGTATAGAAGTGTTAATACGATAATAATTTGGCTAAAAATCAGTTTTATTCTAGACAATAAACCCAATTTGGGTAGCTGGAATCCCTCGTTAAAGCATTATTTAGATTTCAAGAATTACCCGTATCTTTGCAAGTATCTGAAAATCAAAGCAATCTACGTAACCTATTTTCATTATTTTGGTAAAAATAAGTTGGTATTGCTTCACGAAAATAAACCTTTTTTTAGTTTGGAAAAAATCAATAAACTCTTAGTATACAGTCTGATAC
>CALGJS010000491.1 GCA_937927835.1 uncultured Saprospiraceae bacterium
ATGGACTTTGATGGTGCTTACGAATACTCTGATGTTATCGAAGTAATGCGTGAAAAGTCTAATAACGGAAACATCGTAATCTTCCCTAACCCAGCTAGCGAAGCATTTACAATCAATGTATCAAACCCAGAACGTTTGAACGCTTCTGTTAAGATTACTGATCTTTTAGGTAAAGTGATCTTTGAAGTTTCTTTCCAAGCAGGTGAGGCTCCTGATTTCTTCGAAAAAGAATTCACTAGCTTAACTCAGCAAATGTACATCGTAACTACTAGAGTTGGTACAGAGGTAACTAGCCACCAAGTAGCAAATATTAACTAAGAATCATTCTTAGAAAATAGATAAAAAAAAACTCCATTCCGAAAGCTTTCGGAATGGAGTTTTTTTTAAAGTTTTTTAAAAAAAGGAATTTTTTTATGCAGAAAAGGAAGTTCCACATCCACAGCTTTCTTTAGCATTAGGATTATTAAAGGTAAAGCCTCGATTGTTTAAGCCTTCTAACCAATCAATCTCAATACCAAGTAAATAAATAGCATGTGCCTTTTCCATAAACACGCGCATTCCATTCACTTCGTAGACATCATCATTTTCTTTCTTTTGGTCAAAACCAAGAATATAAGAAAAGCCAGAACAACCGCCTCCTTTTACACCTACCCGCAAACCATGATCTGCAGCTACTTTTTGCTCCTCCATAATCCGCCGAAGGTGCTTGACAGCTCCATCTGTTAGTGTTAAAGGTTGTATCGTCGTTTTTTCTTTGGTATCGTTCATAACTACAGGTTTTATTAATTCTTTAAAGCGTAAACAGCTTATTTTACAAAAATACAGAATTTGTCGTTTAAAAGCAGCTAAATTCCAGTCTTCTCGTATCATCTATTAACAATAGCGAATTATGAATTGTTGTCATTTCAATGTCTTTCGTTATTTTTGTCGCAAAAATTAAGAATAATACCTATATTATATGAATCCTATTATCATGGTGCTCCTTGAAATCGTCAAGATCACTGTTCCAGCACTGATTGTCTTTTTTACCGTTCTTCATGTAATGAAGCAGTACCTGTCTAGTCAGCTTCAATTGAAATCATTAGAATTTAAACAGAATCAACAGTCAACGACCGTTCCCCTACGATTACAAGCCTACGAACGTCTATCCCTATTTTGTGAAAGAATCGCGATTCCTAGCTTAATCTTAAGATTGAGACAAGAAGGAATGACCGCAGGAGATTTACGAATGTCCATGATGATTGCTACGCAACAAGAATTTGAACATAATATTACCCAGCAAGTTTATATTTCAGGGCAGCTTTGGCAAATTATCAAAATTGCTCGGGATGACGTAATGAACGTGGTCAATGAGGTTTATGAGCAACAAGGCGCCGAAACTTCGATGGATAGTTATGTTCAAGCGCTATTTGCCCACCTACAGAGTCGAGAGTTTATTCCGCTAGACAAAGCATTGGTTGCGATTAAAAAGGAAGCTGGTGTATTGCTTTAAACAAGCGTTAAAAAAGAAAAATTATGGCAAAGAAAAATAAACGCAATAATAGTCCTTTTGTCTTTTCGACAAATCCTGACTTCGTACCGCCTTCTTCTGATAATGAGGATCAGGAGTCGCTCGATCCTAGTGAGCAGGATCTCAGAGTACATATTGACCGAAAACAGCGTAGGGGCAAGGAAGTTACCTTGGTCACTGGTTTTATTGGTAGTGATGAGGAAATGAAAAAGTTGGGTAAAATGCTAAAATCCAAGTGTGGAGTAGGAGGAGCCGTCAAAAATGGAGAGATCATGATTCAGGGTAATCATCGACCAAAGGTCATAGAACTACTAAAAAAAGAAGGTTTTAAGGTAAAAGCAGCCGGTGGATAGCACTTTTAGGCAAATTCTAAAGGTTATTTTAAAAAAAATAACAAAAAAAGATAAGTCATTTTAAATGATTTATCTTTTTTTATTTCACAATTTTTTATTTTTTACTTAGTTAAAAGTTTGATTACCAATTATTTATGTTTTTTATAAGTTATTTTTAATAGTACATTTATTGATTTTTGTCTTTGGTTTAGGTAGAATTCACCTGTATATTTGTAGTGTGAGAAGGATGAAGCGGCTAGAATCACCGAAAATGACCGGTGCAAAAAAAATAAGATTAGCTTCGAGCTAATAAAGAATATATGTTCATGGGATTATAATTTGTTGTAGTAGTTGTCTAGGCTCTTAGCCTAGACAACTTTACTTTTTTAAGAAGGTGCTATTTCTATATGGAAACCTCCTCACCAAATTACCCGATCAAAGTAGCACGGTTCAGAGGTCCTTGTTACGATTTAAGTCAGGCGACTTCAGCCAATCTTGATTTTAGGTACCACATGAGAGGAACAAACATGGGAACATTGATCTTAGAAATACCTACCGACAATGGATCAACCTGGACGAACGTATGGCACCGATCCGGAAATCAAGGCACTAGCTGGCAAAACAAAGTAGTAGACTTAAGTGGGTCTGTAGGTAGTACTATTATTAGAAGAGGAATACACCGTTATCGTTACCGATGTAATGGGCCAAGAACACTATCGTTCAACAATAACAGCCACCTCCAACAAAACAAAATTAAAAATTAAATCTAACAACTGGAACGCTGGAGTTTATTTCGTTCGACTAGTAAATAAAAACCAAAAAATGAAAATAAAACGAATCCTAATTACAACAGAATAAACAAAAGTCATTTATCACGATAAAAGATTATCACGATAAAAATTATCACGTTAGAATATATACACGGTCGCGTGTCTCTGCGCCTCTGCGCGAAAAACACGATAAAAGATATACACGGTCGCGTGTCTTCCGAAACAAGTTCGAAACAAGTCCGAAACAAGTCCTACAATTCTGCACACCAAAGCCGAATCAAAAGATATACACGATAGAAGGCATTATTAATTCTTCATTAAAACATTCTTCATTATCAATTCTTCATTAAAAAACAATCATTAAGAATCCATAAACAACTCCTCCTCAAAATCCTCCATCACCCCACGCTCAATCGCCAACCCAAACAGTCGCCGAATCGCCGCTCGTCCAGCCTCCCCCAAATCTTCCGTAAAATCATTGACATACAATTTTATATGTTGCATCATCACCTTTTCGTCCATCTCTTGCGCGTGTGGTCGAACATAATCCAACGTCTGCTCCGGAAACTGCCGTGCATAACGAACACTACGCGCCAGCACCCGATTAACTTTTTGCTGAATGCCCAAGTCTATATTTCGACGAATCACAATCCCACCTAAAGGAATCGGAAGACCAGTTTCACTTTCCCAAAATTCCCCTAAATCTTGAATCTTCACCAATCCTTTTTCCGCATACGTAAACCGACTCTCATGAATAATCAACCCAGTAGTCTTTTCACCATTCGTAACCAATCGCTCAATTTCCGAAAATAAAACCGCCTCCTTTTTAACCGCTCTCGGATATGCCAGACTCAATAAAAAATTTGCCGTCGTATATTTCCCCGGAATCGCAATCGTCCCAGCTTCCACTTCCGATTTTGACAAAGCTTTCTTAGCAATCAACAATGGCCCACAGTTTCGCCCCAACGCACTTCCCGCATCCAGCAACACATAATCCCGCAACGCATACGCATACGCATGATAACTCAATTTGGTAATATCCAATTCTCCTGCAAATGCCCGTTGATTCAATTCTTCCACATCACCTAAGACCACCGAAAATTCCAACCCCTCCGTATCAATCTTCCCATGCACCAAGGCATCAAATAAAAAAGTATCATTCGGACAAGGAGAAAAACCCAACGTTAATTTCATAATGATTTATTAATTCAAAATTTAATGTAATTCCAACACCCTAACCAATAAAAAAGTTGTTTCCTCAAATCTCATTATAACAAATCCACAAATCCACAAATCCGCACATCAAACAATCCACACATCAAACAATCCACACATCAAATAATCGTATCTTTGCACCAAAACACTAAACATGCTCGATTTAAGTCTGGTTCAAGTCGTATATGAAGACAATCATCTGATTGCGGTCAACAAACCCGCTGGTTTCCTAGTGCAAGGAGATAAAACAGGAGATACACCGCTCAGCGAATATGTCAAGGCCTATATCAAGATTCGGTACAAAAAGCCAGGAGACGTTTTCCTCGGAGTTATCCATCGGTTGGACCGTCCAGTTAGTGGCACCATCATCTATGCTCGAACCTCCAAAGGATTGAGTCGAATGACGGAATTATTTCGAGAGCGAAAGATAGAAAAAAATTATTGGGCCATCACCAAGCAGCGCCCCAAGCCTATTGTTGGTAAATTAGAACATTACCTGATCAAGGACAAATCAAAAAACTTAGCGAAAGCGTATCCTAAAAGAGGAAATCGTACAAAGGATGCCAAGCATTCAGTCCTGACTTATGAATTGATTTCAGCTATCGAGGCACACTACCTTATACATGTTAAACCAGAGACTGGGCGTCCACACCAAATTCGGGTTCAATTGGCCACCAATGGTACCCCAATTATTGGTGACGTTAAATATGGATTTTCAAATCCTAATGATGATGGTTCTATTTTACTGCATTGTCGCTCCATGAGCTTTATCCATCCGATCAAGCAAGTTCCAGTGACCATCGAATCCAATCCACCAGATAAATTCATGTGGAATCGCTTTAAGCAAAGTGTTGATTTTTAGTAGCTTACGCAAAAGCAGTTTAAACATAAATAGATCTGACTTTCAGATGGTTACTTATCTTAGAACCCTTTGTCCAAATTAGGATTTTGGTGATCCTCAATTTTTTAAAAGAGTAGAATACTAAAATTATAGGGTTTTAGGCTACGCCACTCATAAAAATCCCTCTAAAAAATGTACTTTCAATTTAAACTGAAAGCAATCCAATTTGTTATAAAATTATGACGTTAGCAACCATTCTTAACGACCCAGGTTTGGAGCCAGAGCTCAAGACCATTGCCCAAAAAGTACAAGCCGGCGGAAGGATAACTACTGAAGAGGGAAACATCCTCTTTGAACGTGGTAGCCTTTCTTATCTCGGCGCTTTAGCCAATGATATTCGAGAAAAAAAGCACGGAGATAAAACCTATTTCAATCGAAATTTTCACCTCGAACCAACGAACGTCTGTCTCTATACTTGTACCTTCTGCTCGTATTCTAGATTGATTAAAAAAAGAAGTGAAGGTTGGGAATACACAATGGAGGAGATGATCGACCTCATCAAAAAATACGATGAAGAACCAGTTACCGAAGTTCATATTGTTGGAGGTGTTTTACCACAGTATGATCTAAAGTTTTATCAAGACCTTTTCAAAGCCATCAAAGCACATCGTCCAGACTTACATGTCAAAGCCCTCACTCCAGTGGAATATCACTATATTTTCAAAAAAGGAAAAGTCTCCTACGAAGAAGGTATGGCCTTAATGAAGGCAGCTGGACTAGACTCAATGCCAGGCGGTGGTGCAGAAATTTTCCATCCGGAAATTCGAGACGAGATTGCAGGCGGTAAATGCTCCGGTGATGAATGGCTTGCCATCCACGAAGCATGGCACAACCTCGGAATGCGCTCTAACGCAACCATGCTCTACGGACATATCGAAAAATACGAACACCGAATTCATCACCTCGAAGAACTTCGAAAATTACAAGATAAAACAGGTGGCTTCCAAACCTTCATTCCATTAAAATTCCGAAACAAAGGCAATCAAATGTCTCATGTTCCAGAATCTACCACCATCGAAGATCTACGAAACTACGCCATCAGCCGAATCTATCTAGACAACTTCGATCACATCAAAGCCTATTGGCCAATGATCGGACGAACCACAGCACAAATGTCCCTCGCTTTTGGAGTAGACGATATTGATGGTACCATAGACGACACCACCAAAATATATACAATGGCTGGTTCCGAAGAACAAAATCCAGCGTTGAGCACCGAACAATTAGTCAAACTAATTCGAAACGTCGGTCGCCATCCTATCGAAAGAGATACCCTGTATAATGTAGTAACCGACTTCCAAGACCACGTTTTCGAAGACGATGATAAATTTAAAGGCTATATCTCTCTACCAGTAGTAAAAAAATAAAATAATTACATTAAAGTATCTTCCGAAACAAGTCCTGCACCTTTGTGTACTTTGCGGGAAAAAATACCAAAGAAGAAATACACGATAAAAGGAATACACGATAGAAGGTCTTCCGAAACAAGTTCGGAACAGGTGCTGCGTCTCTGCGCGACCCACACGATAAAAGGATAACACGATAAAAGATATACACGAAAGAAGGTCTCTGCGCCTTTGCGTACTCAGCGAGAAAAAAATGGCAAAGAAAAGACAACCAAGTAAAAAATGAACAAAACCATCTACTTCATACGACACGGAGAAACCGATCTCAATCGAGCACATATTGTTCAAGGTAGCGGTGTGGACTCATCGCTCAATGAATTAGGACATCAACAAGCTCAACAATTCTATAATTTTTACAAAAAAGAAAATTTCGATCTAGTGATCTGTTCTGCTTTACAACGCAGTTATC
>CALGJS010000492.1 GCA_937927835.1 uncultured Saprospiraceae bacterium
AGATAACCACTCGCTTCTTCGTCCGTCCAACCTTGAGGAATCGGAATCACGTAGGTTTCTTCAATATTTAAATGAGTAGTATAAGCACCAAAACGGGTAACACCCATAATCCGATCCCCTACTTTAACAGAGGTCACACCAGAACCGATTTTCACAATAGTACCTGCATATTCCAACCCAGGAATAAAAGTTCCTTTTGGGGTAGCACTATACAAGCCAAACATGGCAAAGATATCCGCGAAATTAAGTCCAATGGCAGAGACCGCAACAGTCACTTGACCAGGAGTTGGATCAGATAGGTTCTCTTCGACCAGTTTTAGATTATTGAGATTGCCCGCTTTGAGGGCGTAGGATTTACGTTTGATCATAGTGTGATTTAAAATTTTTTCTAAAAAAATAATCGTCCCGCAACCTTTTTAAAACAGCTTTGTCATTAGAGCAGAAGGAATTAATGAAGTCGTTTATCAGTTCACAAGCAATTTTGGAGTTTTGAAACAACTTCAACACAAGACACTATATTACAAAATCTTTCTTAATTTTTTCGATAAAAAAATTAAATAATATCAAATAATCAAGTATGAAAAATCTAACAATCTTTAACAAGCTCACACTCTGTTTTTTATTCTTATTATCAACCCTTACGCTTTCTGCTCAATGGGGAGATAAGGATGCCAACCGAATCGAAGAGGCTCGAAAAGTAGGCAGTTTTGATGCCATAAGCGTAGGATATGGAATAGATGTACATCTGCACCAATCTTCGAAAACAAGTGTTTCTGTTAAGGCGAAGAAAGAAATAATGGATAACATAATTACGGTGGTAAAAAACGGCACGCTCGTAATTAAAGTGGACAACTGGAAAATAAGAAATAAAGGAAGAATGGATGTAACGATTCATGTTCCATCTTTAGAGGAAATTTCTGCTAGTGGCGGGTCAGACGTTTATGGAAAAGGAACTTGGAAAATGGATGATATAGAAATCAACCTTAGTGGAGGATCTGATTTTGAAATGGAGTTAACAGCCAATAATATCGAAGCAAATGCTTCTGGAGGATCTGATATCAGTTTGATGGGAAGTGCGAATAATATTGAGATTAGCTGTAGTGGTGGATCTGATGTAGAAGCGAAAAAATTTATGGTAAAACATTGTGAAGTCAGTGCTAGCGGAGGATCTGATGTAGATATTCATGTAACCGGTTCTATCGATGCAAGCGCTTCTGGAGCAAGTGATATTACTTACAAAGGCAATCCTTCTAAGGTGAAAGTACACAGCAGTGGGTCATCAGATATTTCTAATTAAAAGAGAGGTTTAAATAGACTATAAAACACCTAAAATATAAAGCCTAAAAGGGAGAGGAAATCTAGCCCAAAAATGTATTTTTAGTTTATATAATTTCGTTTATAGAAAGACTTGTAATCAGCAGATTACGAGTCTTCTTTTTTGAGAAGTTGTTTAACAATTTGACACATTTTGGGAGCAGTTTCTTCCGCTAGCGCAATGACAGCTTCTAAGGTGGTTTCTTTAATAATTTCTTTGGGATAACATTGATTAGAAACCACAGATAATGCGAAAACAGGTAACCCCGAATGTCGTGCTACAATGACTTCAGGTACGGTAGACATACCTACTAGATCTCCCCCAATTCGATGTAAGAATTCATATTCTGAAGGCGTCTCTAAATTAGGTCCTTGGAGACAAACATATACTCCTTCATGAGCACGAATACCTTTTTGTTTCGCAATCGTTAATGCTCGCTGATTCTTCTCCAGATCGTAGACTTTCATCATGTCCGGAAACCGTACACCAAGCCGTTCATCATTGGAGCCTCGTAAGGGATTTTCTGGTTGTAGATTGACATGATCTTTAATAAAAACAATATCACCTGGAAAAATATGCTGGCTCGTACTACCAGCTACATTGCTAACGATTAACTCTTTAATACCTAGAAATTTTAATACTCGAACTCCAAAAGTTACCTCTTGCATCGAGTAACCTTCGTAATAATGAAATCGCCCTGCCATTGCTACAACCGGAGCACCCGAAAGGGTTCCAAAAACGAGTCGATTTTGATGGCTGGCAACCGTGCTTTTTGGGAAGTGTGGAATATCAGCGTAAGAAATTTCGCTTACTATTTCAATATCTTCAACAAGCCCTCCTAGTCCCGTACCGAGAATAATTCCAGTTGTTGGTTGGAATGAAACTTGACCTCTGATAAAGCTAACAGCCTCTTGAATTCTATCGTATAACATTAAAAATATTTTAAATAAAAAATGTGACTATTTTCATATGATTAATTAAAGCAGAAATTTTTCAAGTGCAAGCGCAACTTCAAAATCAAATCCTTCTATCGTGTTTTCTTAACGAGTTGCTTTTGCTTTCATGCTGTCCCATGTATCATTCTTTTCTTTTGAAAAGCATTGTTTCTTATTTTGCAGCTTTTGAAATTGAGGTTGGAGTTGTTTTTGAAATTGAAAAATGAGTATCTGGAGCCAGTTATTTTTATACATAACAATTTAGTGACTGCTATTGTACGAGCCAAATAGAGCTAATCAACAATCATCCCCTGTTCCTTCAAGTCCTGCTCTTTGATATTCGCAGGTACATCACGGAAGTCGTATTGTTGATTTCTTAATTGAGGAACAAACCCTGCATCTCGAATAGCCTGCTGAATTCCTGATGCGGTAAATCTAAAAGCTGCACCTGCTGCTGAAACCACATTTTCTTCAATCATAATACTTCCAAAATCATTGGCACCTGCGTGTAAACAAACTTGTGCGACCTGCTTTCCAACCGTCAACCACGAAGCTTGAATATTAACGACGTTGGGCAACATAATTCGGCTCATCGCAATCATACGAATATACTCATCACCCGTGCAGGTATTTCTGGCTCGTTTGATCTTTTTTAGTAAAGTCCCTTCATCCATAAAAGGCCAAGGAATAAAGGCTAAGAAACCCTTTGCGTCTGCTGGCTTTTCAGATTGCACTTGCCGCAAATCAACGAAGTGTTCCATCCTTTCCAAGTTCGTTTCGATATGTCCAAACATCATGGTTGCAGAAGTTGTAAGGTGAAGTTTGTGGGCCGCGCGCATCACGTCTAACCATTCTTGTCCGCCACATTTCCCTTTAGAAATTAATCGCCTAACCCGGTCATCCAAAATCTCAGCACCAGCTCCTGGCAAGGAATCAAGTCCTGCTTCTTTTAATGCTTTTAAGACTTCAAGATGTGTTGATTTTTCGAGCTTGGTAATATGAGCAATTTCCGGTGGACCTAGTGCGTGTAATTTTAAATTAGGATAAAGTGATTTTAACTCACTAAACAGATCGCAATAATATTTTAGTCCAAGATCTGGATGATGTCCACCTTGTAATAAGAGTTGTTCTCCTCCAAAAGCAAAAGTCTCTTCTATCTTCTTTTTATATTCCTCAATCGAAGTAATATACACCTCTTCGTGTCCTGGACGACGGTAGAAATTACAAAATTTACAATTGGCGATACAAACATTGGTGGTATTAGAATTACGATCAATAATCCAAGTTGCTACATTCCCAGGGACATGATGCTGTCGGATTTTATCACCAACATACATAAGTTCAGTAGTCGTAGCATTCTCAAACAAAAACACACCTTCTTCGGCCGTCAAGAATTCAAGTTGGAGTGCGCGATGGAGTAAATCAGAAACATTCATAATGACAAGGTTAGATTAATTCTTATTTAAAACACAAAAAGAGGTGTTAGGGTTTATCAAATAACAGAGATAAATCGTTTGGAATTTATACGAAAATAACCTATATTTGTCTAAACAAACCTCGGAGAGGGAGCCAATTGGTTCCCTCTTTTTTTTACCGGTTATCAAAATAATGTTGTGATTTCAGCTCAATTGACTCAATTATTAGAAGCAAAATTCCAAGAGGAGGAGTTTGCAGACTGCTTTATTATTGAAATAAAGACTTTGCAAAACAAGCGAGTGGAAATTTATGTAGACAGTGACTCAGGCATTACATTCAAAAAATGCCAAATATTGAGTCGTCACCTCGAAGCAGAAATAGACGAAAAAGGATGGTTGGGCGAAAAATATACGTTAGAAGTATCTTCTCCCGGCATTACTCGCCCATTAAAGTTCGCTCGTCAGTATCCAAGAAATATTGGACGTAAACTGGAAGTAAAGCAGCTAGAAGGTGAAACAAAAACCGGGACATTGATCGAAGTAGACGAAAAGCAAATTACGTTAGAATCTAAACAAAGAATCAAGGAAGGTAAAAAGAAAAAAACGGTTGTCATTCAGGATATTATTCCCTTTGACAATATAAAAGAAACTAAAGTAAAAATCACATTTTAAAAACTAAAGTATGAATCTGGTAGATACTTTTTCGGAATTCAAAACTGGAAAAAATATTGATCGCCCTACTATGGTGCGTGTATTAGAAGATGTTTTCCGGACATTAATTAGAAAAAAATACGGATCGGATGATAATTTCGACGTAATTGTAAATACTCAAAAGGGTGACCTTGAATTATGGAGAGTAAGAGAAATCGTTCCAGATGGTGAGGTACTAGATGAGCGTAGTCAGATTTCTATTTCTGAGGCATTGGCGATTGATGAAGATTATGAAGTAGGAGAAGAATGTTACGAACAATTATTTTTAGAACACTTTGGCCGTCGAGCTATTATGGCTGCTCGCCAGACCTTGATTTCCAGAATCATGGAATTGGAAAAAGACGAGGTATTCAAAAAATACAGCGAACGTATCGGAGAGATTGTTCTTGGTGAAGTGCACCAGATTTTGAAAAGGGAAATCTTGATCCTTGATGATGCAACAGGTACAGAATTGATTATGCCACGTAACGAAATGATTCGTGGAGATTTCTACCGTAAAGGAGATATGGTTAAAGGAGTGATTCGAAAGGTAGAAATGAAGAATAATAATCCAGTGGTTATTGTATCAAGAACCGATAGTATGTTCCTAGAAAAATTAATGGAACAAGAAGTACCTGAAATTGAAGATGGCTTAATCACGATCAAACGGATTGTTCGAATGCCTGGTGAACGTGCCAAAGTAGCAGTTGAATCTTACGACGATCGAATTGATCCAGTCGGAGCTTGTGTAGGTATGAAAGGTTCTAGAATTCATGGAATCGTTAGAGAATTGAAAAATGAGAACATCGATATTGTCAATTTTACTAGCAACGATAACCTTTTTATCCAACGAGCACTGACACCAGCTAAGGTGACAAAAATTGATCTGAATCTTGAAACCAAAAGAGCATCCGTTTATCTAGAGCCAGAGCAAGTTTCTCTAGCCATCGGTAAAGGTGGTACCAATATTAAACTAGCTAGTCGTTTGACGGAGTTCGAAATTGATGTATTCAGAAATACCGTAGAAGTTGAAATCGACGATGTTGATTTGGAAGAATTTAGTGATGAAATTGAAGGATGGATCATCGAAGCATTGAAAAATATTGGTTGTGATTCTGCAAAAAGTGTATTGGCATTAAGCCGTATGGAATTAATTCGACGATCTGATTTAGAGGAAGAAACGGTAGACGAAGTACTAAAAGTACTAGCCGCGGAATTTGAAGAAGATGACACTAAAAAAGAAGAAGAAGAGTAAGATAAAATACACTAATCAATTAACCATTTTGAGTTTGTATTCTGTTATCAAGTTTTGTTGAAAAACCTCGACATAAGAGGACAATGTCTACGTTTTTTGCCTTGTCTGATGACAAAATACTTCCTCAGGTTTGGTTATTGATTATTTATGATTTATCTGAAATCTCTAAAATATACTACAAAATAGCCTAATAAGGCCTTGAAAACCCCTGTTTTTTAGTGAAATAACACTTAATTATCAGTAGTTTTCTCGTATCTTTGCAATCCGGAACCATAAATACAATTTATATGTTTTCGTATTATAGCTATTTTGTTTTTTTGACAAAAGCATTTAATGATGAGTTTTTTAAATCCAATAATTTTATTAAAATGATTTAAAATGTAATTCTAATTACTTATCGGAAAGGCTGTTGTCTATCACTAACAAATATCGCTTACTTCGCCACTAAAAAATATTGAATGGCACAAAGATTAGTTAAGGTAGCAAAAGAATTAAACGTAGGGACAACCACGATCGTCGATTTTCTGGCGAAGGTTGGTCATGAAATTGACAATAAGCCTACAGCTAAGATTTCCGATGAGATGTACGATGAGTTGCTCAAGGAATTCCGGAACTCTGCTGCCATCAAAGAAAAAGCCGACCAATTAGTTATTGGCACTCGTTCTACTCCAAAGAAAGAGGAAGCACCGAAAAAAGAAATATCCTTTTCGCCTCCTCCATCCGCTCCAACTCCTCCTCCCCCACCAGTACAAGAAACGCCTCCTGAACCAGTAGTCGAAGAGATCACGGTAGAAGAAGAAATTTCTACTCCTGAACCAGTAGTGGAAGAAACGCCTGTAGTTGAGACGGCACCGACGGTTACTCCAGAAGAAGAGGAAAAGGTCGCACCAAGATTTGGATTGAAAATTAAAGGTAAGATCGATCTCAACAAGAAAAAGCCAAAACCTAAGGCGAAAAAAGAAGAGAAAAAAGAACCGACTCCGGAACCTATAGTTGAAGCAGAGAAAAAGCCTGTGGTAGAAACACCAGCTCCTGCTGAGAAACCTGTAGAAGCAGAAGCAGCAAAGGGTGAGCCAGCAAGTAAGGAGACTCCAGCAGAAGAAAAACCGAAAGAGACTGGAGGTATGATGCGTGCTAAAACCCCACAATTGAAAGGTCTTAAAATTTTGGGTAAAATCGATGCCGATAAACTCAAACCTGCCAAAAAGAAAAAGACAACCAAGCCTGATACTACCAAAAAACGCCGTAAGCGTAAGGTAACTCAAGTAGTAGTTAATAACAATAATAATAGGCCACCACAACGACAAGGTTCTAGACCTGGTGGTAACAACCGTTCCAGCAACAATCGTCGCGGAGGTCGTAACGAAGTTAAAGAAGTTTCTCAAAAAGAAATTGACGAGAAAATCAAACAGACCATGGCTCGTATTTCGGGTGGTGGTAAAAATAAACGTTCCAAAATTCGTCGCGATAACCGTGAACGAATGAGAGAAAAGCAAGAAACGCTAGAAAGCGAAAGAGAAACAGGTAAGCTCCAGTTAACTGAGTTTGTTTCCGTTTCTGAGTTAGCTAGTTTGATGAGTGTTTCTGTTACTCAGGTAATCACAACTTGTATGAACCTTGGCGTAATCGTTTCGATTAACCAACGATTGGATGCAGAAATTATCGAATTACTTGCGGAAGAGTTTGGTCACGAAGTAGAATTTATCAGCGCAGAGGAAGAGCAAGATGAAGAGGAAGAGATTGTAGACAACCCTGAAGATTTATCTCCACGAGCTCCTATCGTTACCGTAATGGGACACGTTGATCATGGTAAGACTTCTTTACTGGATTATATCCGATCTGCTAATGTAGCAGAAGGGGAAGCCGGGGGTATTACCCAGCATATTGGAGCACACGAAGTTTTCGTTGGAGAAGAAAAGAAACCAGTTACTTTCTTAGACACACCGGGTCACGAAGCCTTTACAGCGATGAGAGCGCGTGGTGCCAAAGTAACGGATATCGCTATTATTATCGTAGCAGCAGATGATAACATCATGCCGCAAACCAAGGAAGCAATTAGTCACGCTCAAGCAGCTGGGGTACCGATTATTTTTGCAATCAACAAGATTGATAAAGATGGATCTGATCCAGAAAGAATTAAAGGTGAATTAGCTCAGATGAACTTCCTTGTAGAAGACTGGGGTGGTAAATATCAATCACAAGATATTTCGGCTAAGACTGGAAAAAATATTGACCTTTTATTAGAAAAGGTATTGCTAGAAGCAGAATTACTTGAGTTAGCTGCCAATCCAAAACGAGAAGCAGTAGGAACTGTAATTGAAGCATCTTTAGATAAAGGTCGTGGTTTCGTTACCAAATTATTGGTACAGACTGGAACACTTAAACAAGGAGATGTAATGCTAGCTGGAGAGTTTTCTGGTAAAGTGAAAGCCATGTTTAATGAACGTGGTAAAAAAGTGAAAAAAGTAGGCCCTTCACAGCCAATTTTAGTATTAGGATTGAGTGGTGCACCACAGGCCGGAGAGAAATTTAAGGTAATGGAAAGCGAACAGGAAGCGAGACAAGTTGCTTCTCGTCGAGCTCAAATCCACCGCGAGCAGGCTGTTAGAGCCAATAAGCGGATTAGCTTGGATGAGATCGGTCGTCGTCTTGCATTAGGTAGCTTTAAAGAACTGAACTTGATCGTGAAGGGTGATGTGGATGGTTCTATTGAGGCATTATCTGATTCCTTAATCAAGCTTTCTGTTGAATCTATTCAGGTGAATGTTATTCATAAAGCGGTTGGACAAATCATCGAATCTGATGTATTGTTAGCTTCCGCTTCTGATGCAATCATCATTGGTTTCCAAGTGCGACCTTCACTCGGTGCACGTAAACTCGCCGAACGGGAAGGGGTAGAAATTAAGATGTATTCTATCATCTACGAAGCGATTGAGGAAATCAAGATGGCAATGGAAGGAATGCTTGAACCAACCAAAGAAGAAAAAATCACGGCACAAGTTGAAGTACGAGAAGTGTACAAGATTAGTAAGGTGGGGACGATTGCCGGTTGTTTCGTTCAAGAAGGGAAAGTGGTTAGAAATAACCATATCAGACTTATCCGTGATGGTATCGTAGTCTACCCTGTGAAGGAAGGACAGAAAGGCGAAATCGCTTCTCTAAAACGTCATAAGGATGATGTTAAAGAAGTCAAAAACGGCTTAGAATGCGGTATGTCTATTAAGAATTTCAATGACATAAAAGTAGGTGACGTAGTAGAAGCTTATGAAATTATCGAAGTGAAACAAACGCTTTCTTAAGAAGTATAAAACTTAGTATAAAAAAAGGCCACGACTATTTTAGTCGCGGCCTTTTTTAGTCTATCGTGATGTAATTATTAAAGTCAAACTTTCTAAAGTAGTATTCAAAAAAGCGCTTAGTATATTCAACGACTCAACGACTCAACAAGCGCAGCGTTTCAACACTTCAACATCTCTTACAATTCTTTAATTACCTTCAAACTAATATCCATGCTCTGGGCTGAATGTGTCAAAGCACCGGAAGAGATAAAATTTACACCAGTTTGTGCTACTTTTCGAACGGTATTAATGGTAATTCCACCAGAAGCTTCTGATTCAAATTTTCCGTCAATCGTCAAAACAGCTTCTCGCAAAATAGGAATATCAAAATTATCCAGCATGATTCGGGTAACATTGCCTACGTTCATGACTTCGTAAAGTTCCATTAGATTTCGAACCTCAACAGTAATACCTAAATCTAAATTATTTTCTTTTAAATATTCATTAACCCGTTCGATCGCTTTGGTAATACTACCACAAGCATCAATATGATTGTCTTTGATCATAATCCAATCATAAAGACCGTAACGATAATTATGGCAGCCTCCAATCTTTACCGCCCACTTTTCTAAAAAACGAAGTAGAGGAGTTGTTTTTCGAGTATCTAGAATTTTTACATCCAGATCCTCCACTTCAAAAGCAAAACGATTACTTAGGGTAGCAATACCGCTCATTCGCTGCATGGTATTGAGCACCAATCGTTCAGCCATCAACATAGCACGAGCATTACAATCAACTTCAAAGACGATATCACCATAATTGACACTAGCTCCGTCTTTCATATATAAGTCTAGCTTACTTTTAGGGTCGACCTTTTTAAAGATATGTTGAGCTAACGCTACTCCAGCGACTACCCCAGCATCTTTGATGAGTAGTTTGGAGCGCGTACGCGCTCCAGGAGGAATACAAGCTAGCGAAGTATGGTCTCCGTCACGAACATCTTCGTGCAAGGCTTGTTCGATAAATTGATCAATTTGCTGATCGGTAATTGTTTGAGTGAAATCCATCGTAGATATAGGTTTTTTCAAAAGACAAAATAAATCAATAATCAGTCCTGATTCGGTGAATCTTTTTTAAGGTGTTTAACCGTTTCATCAAGCTGTTCGTAAAAGTCTGTCCCATATTTTCTAACAAGCGCGTCTTTGACAAATTGATAAACGGGTAGTTTTTCTTTTTTTCCAAGGGTACATGCGGCACTACAAATGTCCCATTCGTCATAATTGAGTGCTTCGAAAGACCGGTCTTCATCTTTGTTTACCCTTATTGGATAAAGATGACAGGAGATCGGTTTATAAAAATCCGTCACACCGGCTCGGTATGCTTGTTCGATACCACATTTAGCGATCCCTAATTCATCTTTGGTCATATAAACGCAGGCACCATTATCAAGGAGTGAAGTTCCATGTTCTTGAGGTTCTTCAAAAAAGGTAAATAATCCCTTTTTCTCAATTTCAGCGATTCCTTCGGAAGCTAGATAAGGTTTGATATCATCGTAAATGGCCTCTATTTTCTCCATTTCCTCCTTTTCCAATGGTGCACCAAAATCTCCTTCCCAGCAACAAGCCCCTTTACAGGCGTTTAAATTGCAGAGGAAATGCTCGTCTATGACCGCATCACTAATCAAAATCTCGTCAATAATAATCATTTCCGCTTTTTTTGAACAACTTCTTTTAAAGTAATCAATAGAAAATTGTATTTTGCCAAATAAATAAGAATTGTAAAATTATGAAAAAAATACTCTTTTGCCTACTCTGCTTGTTCCCAGTAGTTTTCTTACAGGCACAAAAAAATATGGTGGATAGCCAAGCTGCTGAACGAACAGCTAAATTAACGCAAATTTTGACCCTTGATAGTGATCAAGAAGCTGCCGTTTTAAGAATCCAAGAGCGAAAGTCTGCTCAAGTCGCTGAATTAAGAGATCTTAAACAAAATGATCCATCTAAGTACTACAAAAAATTGCAAAGTATTTACCAAGGTAACGAAATTGCAGTACAGCGATTGTTGACAAAAGAACAACTAAAGGCTTACCATGCTGAACGGCATACATTGAGACTTCAAAAATCACAATTGGTAAAGAAAATGAAAGCATCCAATGCTTCTAAATTGGATATAGATGAAGCAGTTCGCCGTATTGAATACGACTTCGCGTATTAAATCATCATTCGTTTTTTCTCCTTCTAAAAGAATTGGTATGGAGATAAATATTAATTTTATAGAACTTTTTGAAACAGAAGAGGTTAATTATTTGTAACTAACCTTATATAATTAATGTATTCTGACCAATACACGCAAATTTTTTGCTTAAACACAAATAAAACTGAACGCTGATAAAATGGATCCGTTAAAAAAACAATTTCAAGAAAAAGCAATTGCCCTTCGGGATGAAGTAAAATCGCTACTGAAAGTACACCGTGATAAGAAAGTAGGAGAGGTCCAACTAGGAAATGTCTTCGGAGGTATGCGAGGT
>CALGJS010000493.1 GCA_937927835.1 uncultured Saprospiraceae bacterium
CGCCCTAGCTCCGTTTCCATCAATATATAATATCCACCAGCAGGCAAGTTAGCTGGTAATTCTAAAGTTTGTTGAGTCGTACCTGAGTTGTAATTTACACCATTCTTCCATACTTTAATCGTCTGACCTAAACTATTTAGCAGGCTGATATTCAGATTTAAAGACGTCTCTGTTTTTAGTTCAAGTGTAATGGATTCATTTTGAACAATAGTTGGAAAAATTCTTGCTTCAATTCCAAATTCAGCTAAATCATCTAGGCTACTTAACGTAGAAGTAAATTTAGCAACCGCATAACTATAAGTATTGTCTTCCAGTGTATATCCAACTGCGACAATATCCCCATCACTAAGCTGAACTAAATCTGTAATTCCATCTCCATTAAATCCAGGACCAATATCATTTACGGACCATCCATTATTTCCAAAACTAGTATCTAAACCTGCATCTTCGGTAAATCGAGTAATCGCAAATTTAGAATTAAATCCTCCGGTAGATCCTCCCGCCAAGACAGAACCATCTGCTTGAAAAACCAATGATTGTATAGATTCATTATCTCCTCGTGCTACCTTTAAAAATCCACTATTTCCAAAATCCGAATTTAAAGTACCATCAGGATTAAAAAGATAAAGAACAATATCATTATCAATATTATCAAAATCAAAAGCATTCCCTCCTACCAAAAATTGACCATCTGGTAAAGCGATCATATCGTTGGCTCCATTATTAATATTACTTCCTTCATTAAAATAGCTGAAGCCGTCCGTTCCAAAATTAGCATTTGGATTTCCATTTCCATCAAATCGAGCTATAAAAATACTACGACTATCAGTGGTTCCTGTAATTACTAAATCACCATTATCTGCCTCCACCAATGCATTGGCTCGTGAGAATGTATTTAGATCAATTAAGGTAATTCCATCATCTCCAAAATTTGGATCATTTTGACCATCTGCGGTTAATCTTCCAATAATAACATTATCTCTTTGGCCACTATAAGATCGACCCGCAATTCCAATTTTTCCGTCTGACAAAAAGACGGCATCCAAAATATCATCTTCTGGAAAGCTACTGCTACTAATCTGATTGATGTACTTACCTTCCGTTCCAAAACTTGTATCATAACCACTGCCATCGGCTTCTAATCTAGCGGCCAATAAAGCGAATTTACTAGGAGACACTCTTACTGTTCCAAATACAATTATTTTTCCATCCTCTTGAATTAATATTTTATAAGCATTGGCATATGAATCCATATCGTCATAGAAAAATCCATTGATTCCAAAACTGGCATCCAAGGTTCCATTTGGCAAAAATCTTGCGACCATCAATTCAGGATCTCGGCCACCAGCTGCAATAATTTTTCCGTCAGGTTGAATAGCCATCGATTCAAAACGAGTTGTTTCGGTAAAGTCTCCAACGACTATTCCATTATCGCCAAAACTAAAATCAAGCGAACCATCTTGGGCAGTTAAGAAAAAAGGGAATAGTAAAAGGAGAATTAGTTGGTAATTTTTGATCATTGTGTTTATTTTTAATTAATGGTTTTAATGAATAATGAAAACACTTTTTACGTGTTTCTTTAATGAATAATTAATAATGCCCGCAGACCCATTAGAACTTTAAAGTTAAAGCAAAAAAATTAATTTAGATCATTAAGTAGCTACGATAAAAGAGGCATTATTCATTCTTAATTAAATAATTATTCATTATTCCTACCGAACCACATCCACTTTTTTCGTCGGAGCTTGTCCTTCGTTTCTTTTCCCAACCTGAGCTACCAATCCGCTAGCAATTTCTAAGAAAGCCAGACGAGAAGGATTATCAGGATTATGCATCACTACGGGTCGACCTTTATCTCCACCTTCACGAATTCCTTGAACCAAGGGTATTTGTCCCAAAAGTTCTGTTTCTGCCATTTTAGCTAAACGTTCACCACCGCCTTGGCCAAAGAGATAGTATTTATTGTCAGGTAGTTCTTCTGGTGTAAACCAACTCATATTTTCTACAATCCCAAGAATTGGAACACCTACATTTGGTAATAAAAACATATTGATGGCTTTTACTGCATCAATTACTGCTACTTCTTGTGGTGTAGTTACGGCTATAACTCCAGTCACAGGAACTGTTTGAACTAAAGTCAATTGAATATCTCCAGTCCCAGGAGGAAGATCGATAATCATATAGTCTAGTTCAGGCCAGATACAATCTGCTAAAAATTGCCGGATAATTCCCCCAAGACGTGGACCTCTTAAAACAACGGCCTGATCAGGATCGATGATAAATCCTAAGGACATTACTGGCATTCCATGTGCACGAAGTGGTGTCAACATGGCTTTACCATCTAAATCTTGAACCTTAGGTTTTTGGCCTTGTAGTCCTAGCATGGTTGGAATAGACGGACCATATAGATCGGCATCAATTAATCCAACTCGGTGGCCTTGTTGTTGTAAGGCAAGGGCAAGATTAACAGAAACGGTAGATTTTCCAACACCTCCTTTTCCACTAGCAACAGCGATAATGTTTTTTACTTGCGAAAGAATTCGCGTTGGCTGCATGGCTTGTTGAGCTTTCGCAAAATTATGAACATTGACTTCGGCTGTTGGATATACTGCTTGGATGGCAGCCATTGCAGCAAAGTTAAGTTCCGATTTACCGGGCATACTGAGTGATGGTAATTGAATACTAACATTCACCTGTTGACGATCAATTTTTAGATCGTGAATTCGATTACTACTGACGAGGTCTTTCCCTGTTTGTGGATCTTTCACCGTAGCGAGGGCTTCCATTATTTTTTCTGATTCCATCTATGTTTAATTTTCCTGCAAGTTACTAAGGAAAATGGAAAGGAAAAATGGAAAAAATCATCTTTTTCAAAAAAATCAACCTCATTGATTCGAAATATTTATAAGTATTTCTTAAATCACATTCTCCATAAACACCTGTAAATAAATATATTAAACATTAAATATTTATAGTCTATTTTTGACAAATGGAAATAATTGACATTGGTTTAAGTTTAAATCCTATCTAACTTGGCCTTTGTATCAATCTGCTAACGAATCCGCTAAAACTTAAAAGCATGAAAAACTCCTCCTTACTCTCAACATTTCAGCTACTCTTCTGCCTAACCATTCTTCTTGCAATTTCTAGTACTTTATCCGCACAAAAAATCTCTTTACAAGGTGCTGAGATTCCCTCCTTCAACCAAGATTTACTAAATCAGTTTTCTGAGTATCAAACTTTTCAAATCAATTCTCAGGAATTAGCCTCTGATAACGATGAGAACGAAAGTTTCCAAATTCGATTGCAATTAGGTGATAGTTACGATTGGCATATTAATCTTACACCAAGTCAGATTATTAGTCCAAATTATCGAGAAATCCTTGGAACTGAAAATGGTCCAGTGATTTTACCTTCCAGGAAAAATATTGCCTACACTGGATATTTACCAGGAACAGAATTAGAATCTAGACTAACGCTAGACGATGGTTGGATTATGGGTTTTGTGACAACTCCAGATGGAAATAAAATTTATATCGAACCATTGGCGAACCTCCAACCCAATGCAGGTGCTAATCAATATATAATCTATCCAGGCAACGCTGTTTTAAATAATAGTGGTGGAACCTGTGGATCAATGCTCGCTAACAGCCGTGCTCCAATGCCAACATCTTCACCAGAGCAAAATTCTACAGATCCTATTTCCAATCCAGTTTCATTAACAACTTTGAATTGCAAAGAAGTTGACTTCTCAATAGCTTCTGCATTTGACATGATCAACAGTAATCACGACACCCCGGAATTGGTGATGAATCACATCATTTCAGTAACAAATATGATGCAAACCTATTTCGAATTTGTACCGATACAATACTTATTAAATGATAATTATGTGTCAGCTTCTACATCTGCCGATCCTTTTGGAGAGACAGATGCAACAAATACAAACGTTTTGTTA
>CALGJS010000494.1 GCA_937927835.1 uncultured Saprospiraceae bacterium
GTGTTTTTATACCTTTCTTTTTACATAATACTTTCTTTATGTTTTTCACTTATATCCTACAAAGTCTTAAAGATCAATCCTTCTACATCGGATTCTCCAGTAATCTAGAACAACGATTGATTAAACATAATAACGCCACAACTGGATATACCGCCTCCAAAAAACCGTGGAAAATCGTCTACTTTGAAGCCTTTGAACTAGAAACTGACGCTCGTAAACGAGAACTTGTCATCAAAAAAAAGAAAAGTAGAAAATATATCGAATACTTGATCGAACAATGGTCTGGTCCTTCAGTTGATTAGAATACATGTCCCGAATTTATTTCGGGAGGGACGTGGGTTCGAGTCTCCCGAAACAAGTTCGGGACTAACCGTCCAGACCGCATAAGCCGCTCAAGGTAACTTGAGTGGCTTTCGTGTTTTTTAGGGGAGCGAAGTCTTTTTTGCTTTATCAAATAGATTTTTTATCTTGATAAGATATTTCAAATAAAATCTATGGATTACAAAGACTTTGAGAAAACAGCTAATGCTACCATCTTAGATAGAGGGAAAAAATACTTTGACGCTGAGGCAGTGAGTGATTTAGAAAAAATGAATGGGCAGTGGGTTGCAAATGTTGATGGAACAGAGCAGTATGCTGTTGTTATAAAGGGTATTAGAAAGATAAAGGACTGGGAATGTGACTGTCCTTATGATGGAGGGCCGGTATGTAAACATGTGCTAGCTGTTTTGTATGCTATAAGAGCCGAAAAATCCAAACCTTCAAAATCAAAAAAGTCTCCCAAAAGCGAGATGGATCAGATTTTTGCTAAAGTGCCAGAAAAAGAATTAATAGCGTTTTTTCGTAAAAAATTACGCTCTTATAAAGACCTTAAACAAGATTTATTTTCTGAATTTATGGAATATGTTGAAGTGACGGAAGGGGTAGATAAGTATTCCGGAATGATTAATAAGATGATTAAATCTTCCGGAAATAAAAGATATGGCTTTGTAGATTACAAAGAAAGCATAAGGTTAGCCCAACAGCTTAGTGGAGTAATGCTGAAAGCCCAGCAATTTTCACGACAGAAAAACTATGTAGACACGCTGACTATTTGTAAATCTATGATGATCGAGGTATCAAACTTACTGGATCAAGCAGATGATTCGGGAGGTTATTTACAAGACATTCTTTATTCGGCTTATTCCACAGTTGAAGAATTATTCGAAGCTCCGATTGCGCCCATTTTCAAAGATAAAATATTTGGAGTGCTTTATGAAATCCTACAAAAAGATAAAGACAATACCGCCGATATACGATTCCGTATTTTAGATATTCTATTAGACAAAAAATGGGGAAATTCTCAGTATCAGCAATTAGTTGATTACCTTAAAAATACATTAGATAATCTGACAGGGAGATACACAGAATATTCTCAGGAGGCTTATCTTAGTTATCTTTCAGGTATCTACGCAAACCTAGAAGCAGACGATGCTTTACAAGACTTAGAAGATAAATACATTCATCTTGTTAAGATAAGAAAAAATGTCATTGAACGATTAATAGAAGAAGAAGCTTACGAGCAGGCTCAGAAATTGATACTAGAAGGAATCGAAATTGCAAAAGAAAAAAATCACTCCGGTACCGTGAGTAACTGGAAAGACATGCTCATCAGAATAAGTAGTCTCGAAGGAGATATAACCACACAAAGAGCTTTACTTAAAGAACAATACCTAGACAATGGATTTCGTGACGGGAACAAACGCTTATCAGATTTTAAACAAACCTACTCATCTGAAGAGTGGATAACAGTAAGAACGTCGTTGATAAACTTATTTAATAACACAAACAAATCAAAAAAAGGACAGAACACTAGTTACAAGTATCAAACGCTCTTGGCTAACCTCTATATAGCAGAAGAAATGTGGGAAGACCTCCTTGGATATATTGAAACCAAAGAATTATATTCATACAATAAAATTCAATTAGCTTACCATCTGGAGGACCATTATCCAGAAAAGATTATAACAATATACGCAGATTACGTAAGAGAAATGGGAGTTAATAGTAGATCAAGACCCGAATATAAAAAAATTACCGCCTTTCTCAAAGGAATGTTAAAAGTAAAGGGAAGTGAATTAGTTGTGAAGGAGCTAGTCCAAGAACTTCAGGTTAAGTACGATCGCCGACCAGCGATGTTAGATGAACTACGAAAAGTAAAACTATAGTTAATATATTATTTAAACATATTATGAGCAAAGAAATCAGCAAGAGTCCAGAGATGCTTCAAAAAGAAGCACGTATAAAAGAATTACATCAGCAAATTAAAAAAGAGCGTTCTACCCTCAAAGGACTTAAAACTCGCCTAAAAAACACTAAACAAGAAATTACAGATATACAAAGAAAAATGTCCAATGCAGTTTTTGGTAGCATGGAAAAAATGGAAAAACTGCGCCTAAAAATTATTGAGCTAATAAACACTTGTAAAAAATTTAAGACAATTAACAACGCTGATAAAGAACAGCTTAACATGTTGATAGCGGAAATGGAAGAATCACAAGAAGGTGAAGAATTTGATCTTTTTCAAAAAAATAAAGAAAGTCCTGAATTCGAAGACGAACAACGTGCCAAAATGCACGATATTTTTCAACAATTCAAAGTAAAGCCACCTCAAGAGGAACAGAAAAATATTCGCAAAATTTTCATAAACCTCTCTACTAATTTTCATCCCGACAAGGCTAGAAACGATAAACAACAAAAAGAATATCATTCCTTGATGCAAGAAATCAACGAGGCTTATCAAGCAGGTGATATCGACAGGTTATTAGAATTAGAAAAAATTTATTTAGGCGAAAAAGCCGCTGATTTTACAGGCAAAGCAATCACCGTAGACCTTTTGACCCAAGAAATAGAACGCCTCACACGTGATTTGACCTTTATCAAAAATCAGATAACCCGAATGAGCGCAGAAATAAAAGCCCTCCGAAAATCTGAATTAGGAAACATGCTGACAGATATCAATCGGGCTGAGAAATATGGAATGGGCGTCAATGCGATGACGGAAGACTTAGGCAGCCACGTAGAAAACATGACAGAGCTCAAAGACATCCTTCAACTATGTGTAGAAGAAAAAAGCATGGAGCCTATGAAAAAATTTATTGAACAAAAAATGGCATTCTCACCGTTAGACTTTATGGAGGGTTTAGATATGGATGACGATGACTTTTTCGACCCAGAATCAATGTTTGATGGATTATTTGATGACGAACCTCAACCAGTAAAAAATCCTAAATTTCCTATCGGTACTTCTGTTCAAATAAAAAAAAATATAAAATATCCATATGATTATAAAATACAAATGAAGGGATGGCAGGGCCGTGTTATTAATGTTTATAAAATAGACGATGAGATAAACTATGAAATTCAATTGGATAGCATCGCGTTAGAAAAATTACCAAAAAATCTTATCGCTTTTGCGATTGATGAAGGCTTCGAATTTCAGTTAGCAGAACTAGAGGCAACCGATATAAAAAAAGTTCCTCCACGCGACACCCTCGATGAAGCAATAGCTACCTATCGCACCATTTTACATAAGATACAATGGGATTATCTCCCCAAAAAAGACAACGTACTCATGCAAGAAATTTTACTGAAATTCCCTGAAAAATCAGATCAAGATAACTGGAAGCTTTGGCTAACTGAAAATCTTCAACTCCCTCTTAACGGAAAAAGTCGAGGTTATTATGATTATCCTACAAAAACAAAAATGAAGATAAAATCAATTGACCAATGGGACGACATAGGTGGTTTGTTAGTCATAGTTGACAAAAATGGAAAGGGTATCATTGATCATCCTCTTTGTGACATTTCTACTAGTGGTAAACAGAAAAAAATTCTTGATCTTTACGACGAATGGATGGATATGGCATTTTAACAAATCATTTCCAAGAGAGCTTCAACATGATCAAAACATTTTAGTCCATGAAAGAAATTAGAAACATCATCAATACTTATGACCAGATAGATTGGACAAAAGAGAAAGCAGCATTAGCAACCGTTGTAAGTGTAGAAGCATCTGCTTATCGTCGGATAGGTGCGCGTATGTTGGTACAAAGCTCGGGGATTTGGATTGGTGGCATCAGTGGTGGTTGTTTGGAAGGAGATGCTTTAAAAAGAGCTAACGTGGCCATATTTAAAAAAGAACCTTCTATTGTTGTGTATGATACGATGGATGATGACGACCATCAAATTGGCGTTGGATTGGGTTGCAATGGACGCATCGAAGTATTGTTTATGCCGATTGATCCAGCAGATAAAAACAACCCGATTGAACGTTTAAAAAAGATTCAAGCGAAAAGAACACCTTCTATTTTTTATCAAGTTATAGGCCTTGACAGCAATTCACTCAAAAATATGGGACTGTTTGCTGCGGAAGAAGATCAAGAAGAATTTATTGACACGCTAGATATTTCTAAAGAAGCATTACTAGAAAAAACGACGATCGTTCAAAATCGTAGAAAATCTAAAGTTTTTGATTTTACAATGCAGTCGGGAGAAAATATTTCTATTTTGATTGAATTTCTCCGACCTGAATTAAAACTTATTATTGTAGGCGATAATTATGATGTCAACGCTTTTGCGGGGATCGCTAATGAGTTGGGTTGGGAAATAAATGTAGTCGGTCTCCAACGCAAATTAAATAAATCCATTTTTAGTTTATCTAAACAAGTCCTATCCTACGAAGCAGCCCATCAATTAATCATTGACGAATACACGGCCGTTGTATTGATGTCTCACGATTATAAATGGGATATGCAAATTTTGCAATTATTTCAAAAACAAAACCCACCATACATCGGCATGTTAGGTCCCAAAAAACGGACCCTTAAAATGCAAAATGAATTGCAAGAGAATGGAAATAGCATAGATTTAGAAAATACAAACACTTTTTTTAGTCCCATCGGCTTAGATATCGGCGCAGAATCACCTGAAGAGATTGCCCTCTCCGTAGCTGCGGAAATTATCGCACATTTTAGAAAACGAGCAGGAACCTTTTTAAAATTTAGGAAGGGGACGATCCATGAACGAGAATGAGTGAATTTTGGGGGTATAGGGTAAAAAACACCCCAATTACGACTATAGTAATCTTTTCATTTGTTCTTATCTACTGAATAAAAAATGAAAATAGGCAGTCAGAAAACAGCAAAATGTCTTAGGAAGGATAATTTTTTAAAATTTGACAAACTTTTTCCCAAAAAAAATACGTTTCTTTACTATGCTACTTAAAAATGTTGGCATCAAAAAGCTAGCATTAGTCATGACTAATTAATAACTTTATTCACGCTACCAGAAACTTTACAAACACTACTTAAACATAAAATTATGAAACATATATTCTTCTCTCTTTGCATATTTTTGGTTGCTAATACCATTAACGCCCAATTTCACGCCACCGAAAAAGGATTAACCATTCTTGTAACCGATGGTACTGATAGTGGTAGAAATAGTAGCTTACAAGCTCCAGGTGAATTTAAATTGCCTGAACAAGCAAGAGGGGCTGGTGCAAATGGAGCGTCAGATATTCCAACTTCTTACGATCAACTCAGCAGTAAAGGTCCAGAAGATGCTTTTATTTTAGACGCACCGATTCGCGAACTCGGTATGACCGAATGTATTCAAGCAGCTGCTTTTTTGGAGCGTCCTGAATATGGTAAACTTGGATTTATGTTGATTTTTTCTATCAATGATTCGATTGGAGGAAAACAGGCAGTACTCGAAAAAAATGGTCAAACTTATTATGGTGTCTACCGATTAATCAGACAAAAAGGTTCAAACGATGAAGCAATTCCTAAAGGAATGACCTCTTACCAAATTGCTGGTACGTTTTTATTATTGGGAATGTCTTAGGTTGTTGAAGCGATGAGTTGTTGAAGCGTTGAATAAAAACCTCGTAAGGCTAAAAGTCTTAGGAGGTTTTTTAATTTTTATCTGTCTACTCTATTTTCTTTTTAATCCCTTGTCGAAAATTCTGCCCATAAAGGATAGTGGTCAGAGATCTTCCAGGATAGTTCGTTTTTGGTAGTTGTTCCTCTGTAATTGACGCTTTCTACAAAATCATAATTTCCTCCTCGTAGATATTCCAGCGTGAGTCGTGGACTACCATTCCCGCCCATAAACCAAGCGATGTGATCATAGAATTTGGTCTTATCAAAAATGGAGCGGGTAACCTCCGGTGTTTGCATATCGGGTGGAATATGCAATCCACTGGAAATAAAAGTCTCATGTAAAAGATCACCTCGTTTTTCAATATTAAAATCTCCTAAGGCAATTAGATTTTTATCATAGACATTAGACGCTTTTCCCCAATCAGACAACCAATCGGCGATGGCCTTTAATTCAGGAATGCGGCTTTTTTTATTTTTACCATAAAGAATATGTAACGTCACTAGAATAAAGGATTTTCCGTCAATCTTAAAACTCACAGCGTAAGGTGTTCTGGCAAATTGCTTACTTAAAGCATTCTCTCCTATATTACCAAGTTCTTCTTTTGGAACTACTAACTCACTAGCCAGACCAGATAATTGTACTCGCCTTGTATCAAACACATAAGCCATTCGTTCTCCATTTCCAGAAGCTCCTTTAGTCACATCTGTCAAGATGAATGACCAATGTGATCCTAAAAATTCTATCATGATTTCGAGTGCACCAATATTCGCTTTTACTTCTTGCACGGCCACAACATCAAACCGAGAAATGATTTCTGCAATGTATACGATACTTTGTTTATCTCGTTTTGGTGAGTCCCCTTTAACCGCATTCCACTTATCCGTAAAATCACCAAAAGCTCGGATATTCCAAGTTGCGATCATGACATTGCGATCTACCTGCTTGGGAGGAATTCGTCTATCCAAGTCTTCTCTTAGCAACTTCAGGCCAGACGTTAAATAATCAGGAAAGTCTTTTTGATTGTTCATCTCAAATATGTTTTTTGTACAACCAAAGGTAAGCTATGTTTTCCGGAA
>CALGJS010000495.1 GCA_937927835.1 uncultured Saprospiraceae bacterium
AAAGAATTACTGTAGATGCTTAAAGGTAGTCGCCGAATAAAATTTAATTTGAATATTTGTTTTGATGTGTATTGTACCAGGGGTGTTCAATTAACTGTGTCTAGATAATTAACTTAAACCACATAGTAAACATTGCATATGTATAAGTTAATGTTAATTAGTTGATTGGTTAATCGGTTTCGTATTACGCAATGCTAATACGACAAATATGACACACTTTACTGAACACTCCCATTGTACCACTATAGTTTGCTCACCCCAACAACCGCTTCACCGTCCCCAAAACCAACGCCGCTCGTCCTTCCTCTAACTGATCAGAACTAGTTGTTTCTTTTACAGATACAGCCGAACCACCCTTCGCCAACTCCATCATCTTACGCCTCTCCGGATCACTAAAAACAGAAAAAGTACGTCTTAATAATGGCAGCAATTCCATAAAAATATCCATCGGAATACCAGCAATCCAGTCATCAATAATTTGCCATAATCGAGGATTATGAATCAATAATAATCCACTACCATAACAAAACCCTTCCAGTGCTGCAGCTGCGTGCTCGCGAGATTGACCAGCAGATAAGGTATAATGTAGCCAGTTGCCAACGGTTTCAATGTTTAGAATTTCTTTGTCAAATAAAATCCGAGTAGTGGCACCTTGAAGGAGTGGGTTGGTCTGATCATTTTCTTGGATGGTTAGTAAAGTCGTTAACCATAAATTGATCATCGATGGATCATTTAGAATGAAAATATTACGATTGGTGGCGTTGATTCGTTTAAACATGAGGGCGGTGGCCTCCTCATCTAGGTTGCTACATTCCCCTGGTAAAGCAATGGTAATGCGTGGAATAAATTGATCGATTAATTGACTCAAGTCATTGGTGTTCAATCCACGGGTGCTACCATAGCGCATCGCATTTACTAGCGGTGTGAGTGCATCCATGAGTTGAGCGACGTCATAAATATTAACGGAAATATCACTGATCTTTTCAAGTAGTTCAGTCACGACATCAGGCAGGTCGGCATTAAAAACAGATTCAATTAATTGCGTTAATTCAGAAAGTACGGTTAGTGCTTTCATCTCATGACGTACCTTGTTGGTTGCGGCAACGGCAACGGTATTTCCCCACATGCCTGCTTCAATAATTTTAAGTAAAAATTCTGGTTGCCATTCTAGTTCCCAAACTTCACTAAAAGCACCGGCATTACTTCCTTTCGCAATCTTGGTCAATTCTCCCCAAGCAATATCCAGCATCAGCATCCGGTGCAAGAGTTGACTGGCTTTTAGTTGTGTCGGTTTTCGTAAATCTAAAATCTTTTCTTGTGTAGAAGTAACCATCCAGATTTTTCCAAATCGAACGGATTTAATCGACTTTTCCAAATCGACTTGTAGCGGCACTTTAGGAATACTGGAAGGAACATTACCCATCGTTTCACCAATAATCATTTTATCTTCTACCAGTTTTAGTTGTGCTTCGTCACCATTACAAAATATAGCGATAGCTGCTGCGCGTAATTCTGCAATTCCTGTGATCTGTTGATCACTAACGGCCGCTAATGTTTCTGCTAGATTAACGGCTTCAATTGCATGAGCAGGAGAACCATCCATATCTTCTGCTCGAAATAGTCGGCCGAGTTTACTCATCCATCGGAGGACTGCTTCTTCTGGATTTTTAAATAAAAGTTGATACCATGCTGGTGCGGTAACTCCAGCACCATAACCTCGTTGGGAAGCCAATCGACTATAGGTCCATGGAATCCAAGTAGCACTAATTTTTATTTTTTTTAATCCCTTGAGGAGTCGATTATCATCAGCTGCTTTATACCGATCCAACTGATGTAAAGCAGGGGCATGCCAAGCACCACAAACCACTGCCATCCGTTCTGCTCCTTCTTTCACGGAAGTTCGCATGGTCTTCCGCATCCAAGCTTCGCGTAGTAAAGTATCTGGAGAAATATGATCTTGGCTGGCTTCTCGTAAACCAGTCATTAACTCTAGGAGCGCAGGAAAAATTTCAGTGTCCTCAAATTGTTCTTCGAAGGTAGCTTCCCACCAACGTTCACTGTCGTGGTAGCCGGCTAGTTCAGCTAGATATGTGAGTGGGTCAGTTACATACTTAGGTAAGGGTTGAGTGGAATTTTGCTGGAGATCGGTAGGGATGGTTTGGTCTTTTTCTTTTGCGCTTTTGGCAAAATTCATCCCTTGTGGTAAGTCCATAAATTTTATAGAAATACCTTTATCTAGTGCATACTTTATGGCTTGCCATTCGGGCGAAAATTCTGCAAAAGGATAATAACTAGCTTTTGATAAGTCATTTTTGTCGTAAAGCAACATCGCGACGGGTGGAATCAAATCAGGTAGTGACATGCTATCTAAAAGAACCTCGGCATCGGCAGGTGCTTCGACCAACAAAACATCCGGACTTAAGGCCTCCAACGCTCGAATAAGACGACGGGCAGAACCAGGACCATGATGACGAATACCAAAAACTTCGACCATATAATTATTAGTTGAAAATCAAAGGTAATTAACTTTGACTAAAACCTGACAGCATATATAGTGAATGACTAAATGATTCCTTTGACTTTCGTACCTTTACGGTTCCAAATAAAACGACACTTCTCACATATTTTTTACTTTATTAAGTTTTTATAAAATGAAAGTCACAGAATACTTTGAAAAAGCGGACGGAAAAACGTTGATCTCTTTTGAAGTCCTACCACCATTGAAGGGCGGAGGAATGAAAGCGATCTTTGATGTATTAGATCCATTAATGGAATTTAAACCTCCTTTTATTGATGTAACCTATCATCGGGAAGAGTTTATTTATAATAAAAGAGACAGTGGTTATTATGAAAAAATAGCGATCCGGAAACGACCGGGAACGGTTGGAATTTGTGCCTCTATCATGCATCGGTATGGTGTAGATGCCGTACCGCATTTAATTTGTGGTGGTTTTACAAAAGAAGATACGGAGAATGCACTGATCGATCTTAATTTTTTAAATATAAATAACGTGTTGGCACTTCGTGGTGATGCACGTAAATTTGATGGAAAATTTATTCCTGAACCAGATGGTCATCCTTATGCTTTGGATTTGGTGAAACAAATCGATGTAATGAATAAAGGAATTTACTTGGATTCTAATATTGAGAATGGAGAGAAAATGGACTTCTGTATTGGTATTGCAGGCTACCCTGAAAAACATATCGAGGCACCAAGCATGAGAGCAGATTTATTACGGACTAAAGAGAAGATCGATGCAGGAGCAGATTATATCGTTACTCAGATGTTTTTTGATAATCAAAAATATTTCGAATACGTAGATGCTTGCCGCGAAATGGGAATCAATGTTCCTATCGTTCCAGGACTAAAACCACTTACAAAGCGTTACCAGTTAAATTCGTTACCAAGATTATTTTTTATAAATTTACCAGATGACCTCGTAAATGCTGCGATGAATGCTAATAATACCGCAGCGATTAAAGAAATTGGAATCGAATGGTGTATTGCTCAGTCTAAAGAATTAAAGGCAAAAGGAGTTCCTTGCTTACATTATTATACAATGGGAGATACCGAAACTATTCGACGAATTGCAGAAGCAGTTTATTAGAGAAAACTAAGGGGTAATGTCTAGCTTTAATGCCAAGGAGGAATTGAAATTTAGTCAATTCTTTAAATGTTTGGTAGAAGGTCTATCTATTATTTAGAAAGATACCATTTGCCTCTTGCTACTGGCTACTTGCCTCACTCGACCGAGATAAAAGAGGGCAAGAAGCAAGAAGCAAGAAAATATTACTTTGAATTTATAAATTTACCTTTAGAGAAGCGCTTAAATCTTGATTCGCGTATTCAATAAATAATCAACCACATGTTACAGAAAAAAACTATTGGGATTTTCCTATTCCTCGTTTTGTTGGTCAATGTTTTACCAGCACAAAATCGACTTTTGTCTCCTGAAGAGTTTCTTCCTTCCTCTTATGGAAAACATTTCACACCACACCATTTATTGGTAGATTATTATGAACATGTAGCCGCCAATAGCGAACAGGTTGAAGTACAAACCTATGGTCGAACGAACCAACGAAGACCTTTGCTATACACGATTGTTACTAGTAAAAAGAATTTTGCACGATTAGAAGAAATTAGACAAAATAATCTCCGTCGTACTGGACTCGAAGAGGGTAGTGTGACCGATGATAATATTGCGATTGTATGGCTTAGTTTTGGTGTTCATGGAAATGAAGCTGGAGCTTCTGAAAGTGCTTTAGCAACACTCTACGATCTAGCAAGACCTAATAATATGGCTGCTCAAAAATGGTTAGAAAATACAGTGGTAATCCTTGATCCTGCAATTAACCCAGATGGATTTTCTAGATATACACATTGGAACTGGAACATAGGTAATCATCTACCAAATCCACTAACAGAGGCAGCAGAACATCACGAACCTTGGCCGGGTGGTCGTGTCAATCATTATCTTTTTGATCTAAATCGAGATTGGGCTTGGCAGACGCAAGTAGAATCGCAACAACGACTAAAAATATACCACCAGTGGATGCCACATATCCATGTTGATTTTCACGAACAGTATCACAACGATCCTTATTATTTTGCGCCAGCAGCTCAACCTTATCATGCTTATATCACGCAATGGCAAGGAGATTTCCAAACAACTATTGGGCAAAACAATGCAAAGTATTTTGATGAAAAAGGTTGGTTGTATTATACGCGAGAAATTTTTGATCTTTTTTATCCTAGTTATGGAGATACTTATCCGACCTTTAATGGCGCGATTGGTATGACTTACGAACAAGGAGGACATAGCATGGCAGGACGAGCTATTTTATTAGAAAATGGAGATACCTTACAACTAATAGATCGAATTACCCATCATAAAACAACGGCACTTTCTACCGTAGAAGTAGCTTCTCAGAATGCTAAGCAATTGACGGATCAGTTTGCTGATTATTTTAAAACGAGTAAGGCCAACCCTAGCGGCGAGTACGAAACATTTATTGTAAAGGCAAGCAACGGAAAAGACAAAATTAAATTTCTTTGCGACTTTCTGGACAGCCATCATATTAGTTATGGTTTGGCAGGAAAGGGGCAAACTGTTGGATCTGCTTTTAACTACCGAACAGGAACTACCGGCAGCATGAATCTCGCTGCGGATGATTTAGTTATTAATGCACATCAACCGATGTCCATTTTGACACAAGTACTTTTTGAACCAGAACCATTTTTGGTAGATTCATTAACCTATGATATCACTGCATGGGCGCTACCATATGCATATGGATTAGATGCTTATGCGCTAAAGACAGATTTAAAGCCAACCAAAGAATATGTCACTAAACCTTTTGAAAAATATGATTTAAATGTTGCCAACGCTTATGCTTATTTAGTAGATTGGAATGGCTTAGAAGATGCGCAGCTTTTAAATGCCTTACAAGAAAAAAATGTATCGGTGAAAATAGCTTCTGTAGACTTTGGTTTGGAAGGAGAAAGTTTTCCGGCTGGAACATTGATCATCAATCGAGGAGATAATCGTAAACTAGGAAAATCTTTTGATCGTATTGTTTTAGAAACAGCCAACGAAATGAAGGCAACGCTTAGACCGGTGATGACCGGCTTTTCTACCAACGGAAAAGATCTAGGATCTGATAAAATGAAGTTATTGAAAAAGCCAGAAATCATGATTGTGGGAGGAGAAGGTACTGATCCCAATTCTTTTGGTTATCTCTGGCACTTTTTTGATCAAGAATTAAAATTTCAGGTGACGAATGTTTATACCGATGATTTTGGTAGAACGAGCTTGGCGGACTATAATGTATTGGTGATGGCTGATGGTAGTTATCCAGATATGGATAGTACAGCAATGGCAAAAATTACAGAATGGGTCCGTGGTGGTGGAAAGTTAATTGCACTTGGATCCGCAGTAAGTAAATTGAGTAGACATGCTGATTTTAAAATACAAAAAAAGAAAAGTTCGAAAAGCAGTGCTGGGAAAAAAGATACTCCTAAAAGAACCCACTACGCAGGACAAGAGCGAAGATCTATTACCAACGCGATGCCTGGTGCTATTTATAAAATAAAATTAGATAATACACATCCACTTGCTTACGGATTGCCAGATTACTACCATACATTAAAAACGAGTAGAGCTGCCTACCAATATTTAAATAGTGGTTGGAATGTAGGCTATGTCGGAGAAGATCCACAGATCACTGGTTTTGTAGGATTTGAGGCAAAAAAGAAATTGGAAGAAACTTCCGTTTTTGGTGTACAGAACCTTGGACGTGGAAAAGTCGTATATATGGTTGATAATCCACTTTTCCGTGGATTTTGGAGACAAGGAAAATTTATTTTTGTTAATGCAGTATTTCTGCTTTAATCAATAAAATTTTTCACAAATTCGAACAACTAGATTATTATCTAACCAGGCTTTTGGCCACCGACTTATTGACTATTGGCATTTGATCGACTTATTAAAGGATTACGCAAGGTACGCGTTTGGCACCGGTATCTAGGATTGGTGCTGGCTCTATTGCTGATCATCAGTGCTGGTACAGGAATTTTATTAGCACTAAAGAAAGACGTAGCGATGATTCAGCCGTCTACCCAACGCGGAGCGGTCACAGATCTTACCCAATGGAAAGAAATATCGGAATTATCACTACTAGGAAAAGAAGCACTCTATAAAAGTTATCCAGAACAAATTGGAAATGCCGTAGATAGAATCGATGTTCGTCCTTCCAAAGGAATGGTCAAAGTTTTATTTAAAAAGGATAACTGGGAAGTACAGTTAGACGGTGCTTCGGGAGAGGTATTGTCTGTCGATGTTCGATATTCTGATTGGATAGAATCCCTTCACGATGGTTCTATCTTTGGTGACATTTTTAAACTTACTGCCATGAATTTCCTAGGCTGGGGAGTTATGTTGCTTGCTATCACGGGTTTTTGGTTATGGTATGGACCAAGACGGTTACGAGGTCTTAGATGGAAAAGAAAGAAAAATGCCAGCTAGCCAACACTTCTATTAGAAACATTAGCATCAAAGGCACAATCCACTTAATTTTGCTATTCAAACTATTAAAAAAGTTGAGAGTAACAATCTGTTAGCTCATTCGTAAAAACGTACAAAAATTATATATCATGATGCAAAAATTTACACTTAGTATTGCTTTTTTATTATTAGCCTTCTCAGGTTATAGTCAGGACGCTCCTGAAACACAATCGACACTAATCACCAAGATTAGCGCCACCTGGTGCCCTCCTTGTGGAGGATGGGGATGGGATATGTTTCATAATCTTATTGAGGATAATGAGCAGAAAGCAACCCTCATGGCAGTTCACCACAGTGGTAATTTACTGACCCCAACTTCCGGTGCATTGGCGGATAATTTTATGATTACTGGTCAACCACAATTTTTTATGGGTAATGTAAATCAGGGGATCTTTAGCAGTAATGGAGCAGCAAAACGAACAGAAGTTCAACAGGCCGTAAACGAAGCAGCTGAGCAAGCTCCTGTTGTGAATACTGGAATTAATGCTACGTATAGCGAGGCAACGCAAGAAATTAATGTTAACACCAGAACTGAGTTTTTTCAGGATGCAGACGCTAATTACTATCTAGGTCTTTACATTGTCAATGATGGTTATGTTGGATTTCAGCAAAATCAGGGTTCCAATGCGGAGCACGAAAAAGTGTTAGTAACCGCATTTACACCTACGCATTTTGGTGAGCAATTAACAACTGGAGGAGTAACGGACGGAACAACCATGGATGGTTCTTATAGTATTGCAATTGATTCAGAATGGGATATAGAAAAACTAGAAGTAGTTGCTATTATTTGGTCAGAATCAAATGGTGTTTATACTTACGAAAACTCTAATATTTCTACAAATATTGATTTGGCAGTTAACAATGAAATATTAACAGAAGCTGTTGGTGATTTTACCATCGAGCCAACGATTATGGCCAATGGTGCGTCTACCATCAATTTTGATTTGTTTGACCAAGATTATTACACGATTAATATTATGGATCAAACTGGAAGACTAGTAAAGTCTGTATTTAAAGGCGAGTTGAGCGCTGGAACACAACGATTTACGGTAGAACGTAGCGACCTTGGTGCTGCTGGAATTTACTATGTAACGATCGAATCTGCAGCTGGACAATCTACTCGTGAGTTGATTATAAAATAAAGAATACATCGATATTGTTGAATGTATTCAACAGCTTTTAAGCCCTGCTTCTTGATAGAAAGAAGCAGGGCTTAGTTTTTTAGATACGTAGTATAACTCTGGTTCCTTCTACTTTTTCGGCTTGCTTAATATCCTCAATCTCAAGCCGTTTAAGACCACTTGGTTGCTCACCTAATAAATTTAGCCGTTCCTGTGTAACGGTCAATGCGAGCGATTTATGCTGCGCTTCGACTTGGCTTTTGCGTTCTTTTGCTGCGGCTCTACCGATACCATTATCTAAGATCATTGCTTCTAAAAAACCATTTCTTTGAGTAAATTTAATTTCAATTTTTCCACCCGATGGCACGTGCGCCACTCCATGAATAATGGCATTTTCTACAAAAGGTTGAATTAACATTGGAGGAATTGGCTGTTCAGCATCGGTCGTTCCTACTAATTCAATATGATAGTCAAAACTATTATTTCTACTCATTTTTTCCATTGCTAAATAATTCTCTAAGCTTTGAATTTCTTCTTCTAAGGGAATTGTGGCGACTCTTGAGTTCTCTAAGGTAGCACGCATCAATTTAGAAAATTTGGCTAACTGATAGCGCGCATCTCGATGATCGGTTGCATTTATTTTACTTTGAATAGTATTTAAAACATTGAAGATAAAATGTGGATTCATCTGCAACTGTAAAGCCTTTTGCTCTAATTCGAGTAAGTGTTTTTCCATTTCAAGTCGTTCGGTTTTTTGTCGAGCATCCTGTCGGATCGCGCGAATTCGTCGAAAGAAAAAAGCACCTATTAAAAAACTGCCAAGGATAATACCACCAATTTTAAACCACCATGTTTTCCAAAAAGGAGTACTAATGACAAAAGCCACGGATTGTTCAGGACTCTTAATGCCAGCAGCACTGATTGCTCGTACTCGGAAGAAATATTCTCCGGAAGGCAGATAAGGGAAATCACTTTTTTGAGTAGTCTGTGGTTGTGACCATTCTTCCGTTAATCCATCTAATTTCCATTGATATTTTAAGGCAGATGATTGCCCTAAATGAAGGCCACTGTATTCAAAACTAACGTTGTTATCTGTATGATTAAAAACGAGGGTAGAATCTATTTGCCCCCAATTATTTAATACATTTTTATACATGGTATTTCTCAAAGAATCATAGGATAGTTTAATGTTCGTAATTTGAATTTTGGGCGCATTGGAATCTTCTTCAAAAGTTCGTGGGGTATATTTTATCAATCCACCAATAGTGCCAAACCATAAAAGGTCTCCATCATTTATTACTGCACTTTCACACGTTTCTCCACCATTAAATCCTTTATTGTTTCCATAAAATTTCACGGCACCAATTTCATCCCGTCCACTACTCACTGCAATCTGATCTACACCCGATTGATTGCCTACCCATAGTTGATTATTGGATGAAAAAATCAAAGAATAAATATTGTTAGAACTAAGTCCCTGCTGTTCACCAAAAATAGAAAACTGAGGTTGTTGTCCGTAAATATGGATATTAAAAATACCATTGTCCGCCGTGCCACCCCAAAGGTAACCGAGCGAATCTTCCGTTAAGGTTCGCACGTGCATGGAGGGTAGGCCATCTTTAGTTGAGAAGTTGAGTATCGTACTATCGTTTTCAATATAACCTATTCCACCACCTCTGGTCGCGTACCAAAGTCGTTGCCAGCGATCGAGATGTAAATCGTAAATAGCATCGATTGGTAAATCATTTTTGCTAGTAAATCTTTTAATTCGGTAAGTGGTGCCGCTACTGTCCCGTTGGTCAATGGACATTCGAGCAATCCCAGCGTCCATCATCGCTACCCAGATATTTCCAAGACTATCTTCGACAATATCTTGGATGAGATTACCTTCAATTCCATCCCAAGGTTGGAATTGACGATAACTATTTCCGTCATATAATTTAAGCCCATCGCCTTCTGTTCCGATCCAAATACGATTTTTTTGATCAACTAAAATTGCACGACATTTAATATCGGCAAAATCCCTTTGTTGACTAAAATTGTTAAATTTTGCACCATCAAAAGTACTTATTCCTCGACTAGTTGCTAACCAAAGTTTTTTAGAACTATCCTGACTGATAGCATATATCTCTTTGTCTGCCAATCCGTCTGCTTCGCTATATTGGGTGAATTGCTCTGTAGTTGCCGCGTATTTTGTAAGACCACCACCAGAAGTACCTAGCCAATAATTGCCCCATTCGTCTGTCAAGATTATTTTGATATTATCACTTTCTAGGCCTGTCGTAGTACGTTCGCGAAGCCAAAAGCTAGTGTTGGTAGTTGGATTATAACAATATGTTCCCTCGTTGACCATTCCAACCCATACTCTTCCGGTTTTGTCGGTGGAGATGGTATTGATTCCAAGACCTTCTTCGAGTTGGTCAGATGCTGGAAAACGACTAATCGAGCCTTTATGATAAATATTGATTCCTGCAGTGGCAGTTGCCAGCCAGATACGCCCGTCGGAAGTAGCAGTAATTGCACGTACGTGGTCTCGACTGAGTCCATCGATAGTACTGATTTTATTAAAAAAATTATTTTCAAAATAAAAAGCACCTTTGGTTGTTGCGACCCATAATGTTCCAGTTTTGGTTAGAAAAAGGTCTTCTACATTTAGATTGTCTGGAAAACTTGGAACAGCGATTAATCGATCTTTCTTTAGAAAAAATAAACCTCGATCAGTTGCCACCCATATTTTTTTATCTGAAGTTTGAATTAAATCATTCACCTGTTTTACATTGGGAGGTAGGGTAGGGATTGATTGAAAATGATGTCCATTGAAAATAGTAATATTTCCGGCACCACCGATGATAATATTTTTTTGATTATCCTCTAATAGTGCGCTGATATATCGAGTTCCTGGTTGTTCTTGTCCAATGAATTTTTTAAAAGTCTGACCATCATAAAGACTTAAGCCACCTCCCCAAGTTCCAATCCAGAGATACCCGCGACTGTCTTCTAGTAGGCTGTAAATTTGTGAATGCCCAACGGTAAAGGAAGGGTAGTTTTTGGCAACAAAATTTTGTGCAGAAACCGAAGAGGTAAAAGCGTAAAAAAATAAACCAAAGAGTATTAGTTTAAAATTTGAATATAAAAAATAATATTTATTCAGTGATTTATTCACTCTTGTGGAAGATTGTTTTTTTGAGAAAATAATCGGTAACCTAATCCAATTTGAAAGCTTCGTTCTCCTTGCGTATCAAAATCGAAACCACCTGTTTTTTGTTGACGATCATTCAAAGTAGGATTGAAATTTCGTTGGTAGCTTATTCCAAAACTGACGTTGATAAAATTGACATTTAAATCTAGAAAAAGTCTTGGACCTAAAGGAATCTCAAGGTGAGGGATAAATGAGAATAAAATACCTCCGTCAATATTGGTAACCGGAAAGGCAGTACTTTGCATCGGCTGTGCATCTCCTTGATAAAAATATAAATCAAGGGCTGGATTTAAGCTAAAGGTTAGATAATTGAAAAGCTTCTTTTTTAATCGAACGCCTAACTCAAAACGTGCCGCAGCCTCAAAATCTTTGATGGCATAATCAACACTATCAAAAGAAATATTACGCGTGCGAATACGCATGCCTAATTCCAGCTCTTTGCTATACTTTTTTTCAGGGTTAACCCATAAATAAGCAATCGTACCACCTTTAAAATTATTGGTGTCAAAACGACCAAGGTAAAGATTAGGTTCTCCACGTCCCATTTTTCCTATATAAAAGTCACCATATATTTTTACGGCATTAAATGCTTCTTGTGCTGGAAGTGAACTGCCGTATAAGACCGCGCAGCACAGAAAACAATATAATTTCCATTTCTTCATATTCATCAAAAAATTTTAAGATTGAATAATTTCATTACGACCACAAAAATAAACCAATTCGTGTGGAGGTGTATTTTAAAGAAAACATATTATGAAATTGGCTCAATTGTTGACGGTTGTATTTCAGAGTAATATTAAAAATTAACCTTTATAAGTTTCAGAAAAGGTCAGATTTTTTTATATTTGTCCACAAGGGGTCTGAATTTTCCGTATATTCAGCTCCTACAGAAGGAACGTTTTAAAGTGAAGTTATTAAATAACTTCCATTAGACATTATTTAGAAACACTATAATTAACCGTACATGGGAAAGATAATCTCTCTTTTGAACCACAAAGGTGGTGTAGGAAAAACTACGAGTGCCATTAACATTGGTGCCGGTTTAGTAGAATTAGGACAGAAAGTCCTTTTAATTGACCTTGATCCTCAAGCCAACCTCACCCTTTCACTGGGTATTCCAAGACAAAAATATACGATTTATGAATCTATTCGTGGTGAAAGCGAATTAGTACCTTATACTGCTAAGGAAGGAATGGATGTAATTACGTCTAGTCTTGATTTATCTGGTGCAGAAATGGAACTGATCAATGAAGCAGGTCGAGAATATATTCTACAAGAATTATTTCAACCAGTTTTGGAAGAGTATGATTATATCATCATTGACTGTCCGCCATCACTTGGACTATTAACCTTAAATGCGTTAACGACCAGTGATTATGTTTACATTCCATTGCAGACGGAATTCCTAGCATTACAGGGATTGACAAAGATCAAGCAGGTAATCGATAAGGTAAGATTCCGTTTAAATAAAAAATTACAGATCGGTGGAGTAATTGCTACGATGTATGATGCACGAAAAGTATTAAATCGTGACGTTGTAGCGACTATTCAGAAGTATTTTGGTGACAAAGTATTCAAGACCTTAATTCGGGACAATGTAACCTTGGCAGAAGCACCTGCTCAACGTAAGGATATTTTTTCTTACGCAAAAAGTAGTAATGGAGCAAAGGATTATTTGAATCTTTGTAAAGAGATTTTGGAACGTACTGCTGTAAAAGAAGAAGTCTAAAACCGCAATCCATAACATTATTATGAACCATTAAATCCCACGATTGTGAGTAAGAAAAAATTAATAGACGGTTTAGAAAGTCTGTTTGGAATGCCACCGGCTTCCGTAGAGGAAGAGACGGCATTCATGGGAGACAATGTATTACCAGAAGGTAAAAAGTCAAGTAGACCTTCGCAAAGAAAAACTTCCCTGAGAAAATCTTCGGATACCCGAAGCAAATCAGGGAGTAGTAAAAGTTTTACGGCAGACTTAGAATCTTTATTCCAAACAGTGGTTAAAGAATCTGTTGCTGAAGAAAAGAAAAAAGCTGCTCGCGAAAAGAAGCGAAAAATTGGAACCTCTCAATCAGATATGGGAGCAACCGAAAAATCTCGTCGCCCAATGAGCGGACTAGATGCGTTGATCAGACAGACGGTTGAACCCAATAAAGAAGAAATTAAACGGGCCGCTGTTCCTAAAGAGAAAAAACGCGTAACTTTTGTTTTTGATAAAACGAAACTTTTAAAATTGAAAACAATTGCTAAACTAGAAAAGGCATATCTAAAAGATATTATCGGTGGTCTCATCTCAGAATACCTAGATGAGTACGATATTGATCAGGACAAATCTTCGGAATCTTCCAAGTAGTCTATTAAAAGATAAGTCTAACCTCAAAAAACGGCTGATTCCAATTTGGAACCAGCCGTTTTTTTCATTGAAACTATTACTGATCCTTTGTTTATATTTGAAAAAACAACTTCTCTAACAAACTTTCCGTATGGATCGACTCTCTGAATTTCGCATCTTTTATAACCATACCATTCATCCCGAATTGGTTCGAATGGAAAATAGACGCAAAAAATTACTTTGGCTTTCGTTAATTAGTATACTATTATTCTTCGCCATTGGTTTTGTAGCGATGTATCTGAATATTCCAACCGTTACTTTTTTTCTGATGATTCCACTTGGACTGTATTTGGGATATCTCAGCTATCGGATGAATGAGTTTGTCAAAACATTCAAACCCAATGTAGTTAACCTTGTACTAGATTTTATTGATGATGATTTAAATTTTGATACACTCCGATATGATGGTGAACGATTTATTGGAAAAAAGCAATTTAAGCAAAGTAAAATTTTTACCTCTAATGCTTCGTTTTATAAAGGAGAGGATTATATCAGTGGAAAAATTGGGGAAGTTCCCTTTGAAATGTGTGAGTTGAAAGTTCGAGAATTATCAAAGGTGCGCGATCGGTACAATTACGTTTTTCGTGGCGTATTTATGCGTGCGACGATGAAACGTCCAGTGAGAGGGTCTATTCTTATTTTACCAGCTGCTTTTAAACAATATCTTACCCGGACTATTAAATCATTTAATCGTGCTGGAGGAGAGCAAGTAGAAGAATCATTTATGACTCCTGCTTTTGGAGAATTATTTGATGTTTATGTTTCTCCAGATGCACAACCTAGGTATGTACTGGATGAAGACATTCAAGTTAAAATTGCTCGTTATCGTGAAAGAATAGGTAAGGAAATTTACCTTAGTTTTGTAAATAACGATATATATGTGGCAGTGACTGAACCAAAAGATATTTTAGAGCCTTATATATTTCGTTCGAATGTAAGTTTTACACTCGTGCTAGAATTTTTTAAAGACATCCAGCTTTTACTGGGTATTGTTCAGGATTTTGACGGCAGAAGTGCCGATGATACACAAAAATTATTGTCATGAAAAAAATATTTATTCCATACTTTTTCTTTTTAATATTAATCCTTGTTGGTTGTAGTCCTAAGACAACTCAAAAAGCAGCAGCGGAGGCACTTTCATTGGTTCCTACTGAAAAATCACTGCTGTGGAAAATAGACGGTAAAGATTTAACGCAGCCCTCTTATCTTTACGGAACGATCCACATGATTGATAAAAAAGATTTCTTTTTGACAGACTCCACCGTAGCGACATTTGATCGAATGGAGCAAGTAGTCTTTGAAATAAATATGGAAGATATGTCTGACATGAGCGCCATGATGGGCATGATCGGTAAGATAATGATGGAGGACGGAACCACTTTAAAAGATCTTTTAAGTAAAGAAGATTATAAGATGGTGAGTGATCATTTTTCTGATTTAGGATTGCCGATGATGATGTTGGAGCGAATCAAGCCAATGTTTTTATCTGCTATGTCGGGAGGAGATTTTGATTTTACAAATCCTTCAGCAGGAGGCGGAATGGGAGAAGATATAAAATCGTACGAAATGGAATTTATGGAAATGGCAAAGGCGGATAGCAAGACCATGGGGGGATTAGAAACCATAGAATATCAGATGAGCGTATTCGATAGTATTCCTTATACCGATCAAGCAGAAATGTTGATGACTTCCATTCGTGGGGGAGAAGTGGAAGGAGAAGATGAACTAAGTAAAATGACGGAAATTTATAAACAACAAGATATCGCAGGTATGCAGCAAATGTTTGAATCAGATGTAAATGGAATTGGAAAATACGAAGATATTTTTCTAAAAAATAGAAATCAAAATTGGATTCCTATTATCGAAAAAATGGTAAAAGAACGACGAACTTTCTTTGCCGTTGGTGCCGGACATTTGGGTGGTGAATTTGGCGTGATAGCACTCTTGCGAAAAGCAGGTTATAAAGTCTCACCAGTGATGTCGACTCCGCTAAAAGTATTGCCAAAGAAAAAAAGAAAGGCAACACGGATGTAGAAAAAACATAGATTTTAAAATCGAAAAAAACGCTTACCTTTTGTTAGGTAAGCGTTTTTTATTTAACGAAATTTAGAAATACTAATCTCTTTCGATAACCAGTCGAGTATGCATTGCCTTTCGTTTTCCTGCTTGAAATCTTACCAGATAAATTCCGTTAGGATAATCAGTCACATCTAAAATGATCCGCTGATCCGATGTCGAATCATATTGTTTTTGGTGGATAACTTGTCCTAGACTGTTGGTAACCATTAGATTGACTGAATGTTCGGTTAATAGATGACTTACGAAAGTAACTTGTGAATTCGCTGGATTCGGAAAAGCACTTAAGCGTTCTGCTGCTCTGCCTAAATCAACGGTTTGAATATTGGTGAATACTTTTGATCCATCACCTTTTATCGCGGCAACTCTGTATTCGTAATTACCATGAGTAACCGAGCGATCGATATATTGATAATAATGAGCTTCTTGACTATCATCATAAGAAAGCATTTGATCAATCTCGTTAAATTCACCATCTAATCCTTTTCGTTCAATTATATAAGAGGCTGTTGTTGCATCAAGATTAGAAACCCAACTTAATCTAACGGTACGTGCTTCGACTTGAGCCAAAAGATGGTACATGATTTCAGTATTCACAATAGCACTGACGGGAGCATTTCCAATACTGATTGTATAATCTTCTACTTCTCCTGCGCCGAAATTTTCGCATGGACCAACTGCAGCATTACGACTCATCGTCACACGCATTCGAGTGTTGCCCGTTGGAGCATTATTAGGTATGGTAATGTTTCCTGTAATAGGAGAAGGAGTTGTTCCGTTTACTCCATTGTCATAAACTGTGGAAATCACAAGCTCTCCAGGATCATTAAAATTGTCATTTCCATTGAAATCAATCCATACCTGAAAGTATTCTGTAAAGTGCGTATAACTAAAAATCGGTTGAATAGATAAGCTATAAGATTCACCTTTGATTACATTAGCAGTTAATGCCGTAAAATCACCGTACCCATTTTTACCACTGGTATTATTTAAGTCACTCAAATTTACATTGCCAATCCATTCTTCCCACGGAGCTGAGGCAGAAGAAGCACAGTACCCATTTCCAATTGGACCTCCGTCATTCACAGTAATAGTGAAAGAACAACTTTCAATATTACCACAATTATCCGAAGCTTCGTAGGTTATAGTATTTATTCCGATAGGAAAATCACTTCCAATGGGTAGTCCTTCAATTTGTTCGATTGTAACAAGACCGTCAGGACAAGTAGTAACAGGCGTTGGAATATTCCAATTTGCTATAGCAGTAGTAGATCCAGAAGTGGTTGTCAAAACTTGATTAGTAGGACAACTGATGGAGAGCGAAGCGGGATCGCTGGTTAAAGAAATAGTAAAAGAACAATTTTCCATATTACCACAATCATCTGTCGATTCATAAGCTATGGTGTAAGTTCCAAGTGGTTGTGTGCTACCATTTGCTGGGCCACTGCTCTGTGTTAATATTGGAGTGCCAGTAGGACAAGTACTTGTCGCTGTAGGAATCTCCCAGGCAATGACTCCTGACGTAGCACCAACACCCGCACTAATATTTAAATCTGCTGAACAGTTGAGTGTCAAAATAGGACCACTATTGATGATGTTAACCGTATAGTCTTCAACTTCTCCAAATTGAAAAAGATCGCATGGATCTGCTGCTTCAGTACGATTCATCGATACGCGCATTCGAGTATTTCCCGTAAGTGCTCCAGAAGGAATATTAATGTTTTGAATGATGGGACTCGCAGTAGTACCGTTGATGCCGTTAGCATAAATAGCGGCAACAACGAGTTCACCTGGATCAGCAAAACTTTCATTTTGATTAAAATCAATCCAAACTTGAATATATTCCGTAAAATGTGTGTAGCTGAAAATAGGCTGAATAGTAATCGGATAATTACCACCTAAATCTACATTGGCAACTAGGCTAGTGAAATCGCTGTACCCAGATTTATTACTGGTATTATCCAAATCATTCAAACGAACATTTCCAATCCATTCTATCCAAGGAGAGGAAGCGATTGATTCACAGTAACCATTGCCAATGGGACCTCCATCATTCACTGTAATTGTAAAGGAACAAACTTCGATATTACCACAATCATCCGTCGCCTCGTAAGCGATGGTATTGATACCAATAGGGAATGAACTTCCCGAACTCAGACCAGCTGTTTGTAAGATGTTGGTAACTCCCGATAGGCAGTTAGTTTCAGGAATGGGTGTATCCCAAGTCGTGATAATAGTCGTCTCACCTGGTAAAGTGGAAATTACTTGGTTAGCCGGACAATTGAGGCTGAGTGTTGCTGGTTGGCTTTCAATGGTAATATTAAAAGAACATGTTTCCGTATTTCCACAATTGTCAGTTGCTTCGTAAGAAATCGCATAAGTACCAATAGGTTGTGTACTCCCATTGGTAGGTCCACTTGTTTGTGAAATATTTGTACTACCGTCAGGACAAGTAGTTGAAACAGTGGGTTCATTCCATGTTAGAATGCCAGAGGTAACAGCTACTCCAGCATTAATTGTAAGGTCACTTGAACAACTAAGTGTCAGTACTGGACCACTTTCAGTAATGTTAATGGTATAGTCTTCTACCTCTCCACGATCAAAGTTTTCGCAGGGAGAACTTGCTTGATTCCTCTGCATGGAAACCCGCATTCTGGTATTTCCAGAAGAAGCACTGGAAGGTATCGTAATATTTTTCGAAACGGGAATAGCCAAAGTTCCATTCACTCCATTTTGGTAAATCTCAGAAAGAACCAATTCTCCAGGATCGTTAAAATTCTCATTTTGATTAAAGTCAATCCATACTTGAATGTATTCGGTGAAATGAGTGTAGCTAAAAGTAGGTTGTACGGATAACTGATAGTTTTCACCAGTGTTTACATTGGCTGTTAAATCAGTAAAATCACTGTATCCAGATTTTGTACTTGTATTGTTTAAATCACTCAAGCTTACATTGCCAATCCATTCTTCCCACGGTTGGTTAGCGCTGGAAGTACAATAACCATTGCCAATTGGGCCACCGTCATTGATGATAACATCGAAAGAACAAGTTTCAGTATTACCACAAGGGTCAGTTGCTTCGTAGGTAACGGTATTGACACCAATGGGGAAAGGATCACCTGAATCGAGATCTGAAGTTAGAAAAATGGATGCGAAGCTATTAGGACAAGTAGTATTCGCAAGAGGAAAACTCCAGGTTACGTTAACAGTTGTTTGGCCGATTGGGGCGGTGAGAATGATGTCCGTCGGACAATTAGTAATGGTAAGGATGGCTGGTCCACCATCGTTGACAATAATATCGAAAGAACAAGTTTCAACGTTACCACAATCATCGGTTGCTTGGTAAGTAATAGTATTGATACCAATGGGGAAATCACTTCCAGGTGGGAGTCCTGCTGTTTGTAAGATGGTTGTTGTTCCAGAAGGACAAGTGGTGGTTGGAGTAGGAATATCCCAAGTTGCGCTAACGGTGGTTGCTCCGATAGCAGTGGTTAGTGTTTGTTCGGCGGGACAGTCGAGCGTTAATACTGGACCATCATTTATTATGTTGACAGAATAATCTTCCACTTCACCGAAATCAAAACTTTCACAAGGATCGGCGTAAGCATCTCGTTTCATACTAATGCGCATGCGAGTAGTACCGAGTGTTGCGGTAGAGGGAATGGTTAAGTCTCCGCTCAGTAGTGGAGGTAAGCTTCCATCTGGTCCGGTAGGGTGGATGGCTTCTAAAACTAATTCTCCATCATCTTCAAAGTCTGAATCCTGATTAAAGTCAATCCAGATGCGAATATATTCGTCAAAATGAGGATAGGAGAAGTTGGCCTGTACTTCGATTGGGAAAGAATTTCCAATAGAAACAGTGGTACTCAAGCCAGTAAAGTCAGCATATTGTTCTTTTAAGGAGTTATTTTGAATATCTCCAAATCCAACTCTGCTAATCCATTCGATCCACGGTTGCATTCCGATGGTGGTACAGTATCCGCTAGTTCCTGGTATTCCTAGACAAGTACAACCATCCTCTTGAATCATATCACCAGTGGTGTTTGGATTACCATCATTGCAGAGGGTGCCAGGTGGTTGTGGAAAGAATGGATTATTGTCATCACAATCCGAGTTATCAGTGACGTATCCAATGAGTGGTGGACAATCAAAAGAAGGAGCAGCATTGGCATCGCCAAATGAATCACCATCCATATCTGGATAACGTGCGATGGGTTCGGCTCCATCATCAAACAAGCCGTTACAATCATTATCGATACCATCACAAAGTTCAATGGCACCGGGGAAAATTGTATTATCTAAATCATCACAATCGCCTTCGCAAGTTTTAAATCCGTCGCCATCTTGATCAAATCCTTCGTCGATAATTCCATCACAGTTATTGTCTATCCCGTCACAAATTTCGGCAGCATTGTCATTAACCAATGCTTCCGTATCATCACAATCACAAACTGCTCCGAAGCCATCCATGTCAACGTCGAGTTGATTTGTATTGGCAATGGTTGGACAATTATCAAGGTCATCCGAAATACCGTCGCCGTCTGTATCTAAGTCGGGAGAAAAAGTTTCAGTTGCTCCTAGGTCTACCAACGCATTTTGAATACGGGCATCTTGGTTTAGGTCGAGTAGAAGACCTAATGAGTTGATGGCAACATTGTCACCCGAATTGATAGCTGGCGAGCCAACAGGAATACTAAACGTAGGAGTAAAATTTGGATTTACGTTGTATTGCATTCCTGGACCACAGCTTACATTTGATCCTGAACCGCTGTTAAGGTTGGTGCATTCAGCTACATCGACGATGGAGTAAGAAATATTTGGGGTACCAAAATTGGCCCGAAAAACAGAGCCGCCTGCAGAGACAGGATTATTCCAGAAGATACAATTCGTGATGTTTGGACTGGCGGTGCCACCAGTGGTTCCGGCATTGTTATACATAGCTCCACCAACTACGGATGAGTTAAGCGTGAAAGTACAATTGACAACGGTCGGACTAGCGGAGCCAGTACCATTACCAAGATTATAGACACCGCCACCACCGAATTGTGCATCATTACCTATGATCAGAGAATTGCTAATCTGCATATCCGCCACCCCATCTTTCCCAAAAGAATAAATACCACCACCCGCATAATCAGAATAATTATTAAGAATCTGACAACGGTCAATGACTGGATTACATAGACCATCTTGTCCGTTATTGTAAATACCACCTCCTCCATTTCCAGCGGTATTACTGTTAAAGACACAGTCAATAATTTGTGGTTGACAATTACCATTTACTTTACCTCCATTATAAAGTCCTCCACCATCATTATCACAAATATTATTTTCAAAAGTACAATTAGTAATGAGACTAGTACAAGTTGCACTGTAGTCTGCAATATTGGCTAGTGCACCTCCAAAACCAAAAGCATAATTATTTCTAAAGATACAATTGTTGATGGTTGGACTAGATTCATTACCGTTGCTAGCTAAATTATGCCAACCTCCTCCTGCACGATCAGGATTATCAAAACCACCTCCTAGTCCGTTGGCCATTCCGTGTTCAATAATAAAACCATCGAGAAGGGTAGTAGCACTAACATTGACGGTGGTTACTACTGAGTAACTATTGTCTTCATCATCGTTGCCATTATTAATTGCACCACTTAAGATGGTAAGATTAATGAGTGGGTTTCGTTGGGTTTGATTAGTTTCATTTCCGCTAAATCCTCCGTATACTTCTACTCCAGAAGGAATAAGAAAAGAAGCTTCACGATCAGTTAGATCCGGAAAGTAAGTACCGGCAGCAACCCATACTTCATCTCCTGATGATCGGGTGGCTAAGATATTACGCAGGTCACTAGAGGCATCATTCCAGGAGGTACCAGCTCCAGTACCGTCAGGAGAAACATAGAAAATTTGTGCTGAACTACTAAGGTGAAAAAGTAGGCAAGTAATGGTTAGAATAGGTATAAATGTTCTCATTGTGGAGGATTTAAAAATGTGGTGTTTTATAGAATAGTAGACTAAGAGAAAGTCTTTCTCAGAAAAGCATAAGCGTTTATCAGCTTGTACTGGGTATTTCAGTACAAACTTTGTCCTCTGCTGTTCTGGGAAATTTTGCCTTTTAGAGCAAAGTTTTAAAATAAAAAATCTCTCTTTATTGAAATGGGGCTTTCAATAAGTCTAAATCATATACAAAAATTAGTCAGTTTTTGGACGACTTTTATAAAGTATCTGGAAATGATTGTGGAAAATATATAATTGTAAAAGTGTTTAATTGAAAGGGGCACTAGTTCATTGAATGAACCTTTACAAAGGTACTTATTTTAGGCTGAATGAAGAAATTTTCAATAAATAACTGTTTTTGTTGTACTTTATTGGTATATTGCGATATAGTAATTTTAAAATAAAAACTATGGGCCTCACAAAAACAAGTTTATATACGGATCAACAAAACGAATTAGCCGTACTAGCAAAGGTGTTGGGACATCCAGCGCGAATTGCGATTTTGGAGCAGCTGACGGAGGCAAGTAGTTGTATTTGTGGCGATCTAGTAACCGAGATTGGGCTTTCACAGCCAACGATCTCACAGCATCTCAAAGAGCTGAAGCAGGCAGGATTAATCAAAGGGACGGTACAAGGTACAAAGATGTGTTATTGTCTAGATGTTGACCGATGGAAAATAATAAAAGAGCAGTTTTTCAATTTTTTTAAGAAAATAAGCTCCGCTAATAATTGTTGTTAAAATTAATTTGATTAATAATAAATAAATATCTAATGAAAATATCTGATTTAAAAAAAGAGTTGACGGTTGTCGATCAATTACATTTTTCTTTGCCAAATGGCAAATCAATTCCTGCACATTTTCATATCACAGAGGTTGGAGTGATTACAAAAAACTTTATTGATTGTGGTGGAAAGGTGCGTGAAGAAAAAGTAGCTAGTCTACAACTTTGGGAAGCGGATGATTATGATCACCGACTAAGTACTGAAAAGTTACTAGGAATTATCACCTTAGCTGAATCAAAATTAGGAATGGAAGACCTAGAAGTGGAAGTAGAATATCAGGCGGGTACCATTGGAAAATTTGGACTGGAAATTAAGGATGGAAACTTCTTATTGACCAATAAAAAAACGGCTTGTTTGGCTTTAGACGATTGTGGATTGCCAACGGTAACGGTAATGACCAATTTAGCTGAAGCAAAAGGAGGTTGTACGCCCGGTGGAGGTTGCTGCTAGTCCAAGTCATCTGTTCAGTTATACCGGGTCATAAAAAACTATTTTTTTCTATGACCCGGTTATATTGTCAAAGCAAAAATTTAGACAAGCTCTTAAATCTGCTGTATTTTTTCAAAAAACTGTCCGACCATTTTTATCGTATTTTGCAAAAAATCTTCGTCGGCAACTGGAATTTTCAGGTAGGTTTGTCCCGATTTTTTGTCCTTTTCAGTAATGCTTTTAACAAAGTCAGCGGTTTTTTCCGGACTCTGTAAGACTTTTGCTATATTCTGAAAAAAGCTCATTCCCTGTTTTAAAATTTCCTGTGGATCGTCTGGAGTCTGGCCCTGACCGGAAGTTTCAAATCTACTTCCTTCATCTGGATTAGGCGTTTCGGAAAAGGCAGGATCAACGGGGGGTGCTGCCCGGTCATCAGTCTGTTGTTCGGCAATTTCTTTTTTAATCTCTTCCATCGAGGCATCGGCGGGTGCAGGCTCTAATGGTGCTGCCTGATTGCCTTCGGTCAGATCTTCAATCTTACCCATAAAACTCGAAAATTTGGATTGGGACAAAAATATAGCATCCTCTCCGTCATCCAGTACGCCTTTAAACATGGCATTTTTAAATTTTAAAACATCCAGCATCCGATGTTCAATAGTGTGCGCAGCTACGAGGTTGACTACCTGAACCGGACGCTTTTGTCCCATCCGGTACACTCGGGCAATGCGCTGTTCCAGTATTGCTGGATTCCATGGAATATCTAGGTTGACCACGAGTGAAGCAGATTGTAAATTGAGTCCTACCCCGCCGGCATCGGTGGATAAAAATACCCGACATTCAGGATCATCTCGAAAATTATCTAAGAGTGCTTGTCGCTTCTTACTGGGCACGCCACCGTGCAGATACTGGTAGGGCATACCCCGATCATCGAGTTCTTTGGCAACTATATTATTCATCCTCGCCCATTGACTGAAGATTACGGCTTTTTCACCTGGGTTACAGAAAAATTCTTCCAGAATACAAATCAACTCGTCAATTTTTGTATCAAAACGTGTCTCCTGATCAATCACGTAGGTGCTGTCACAGACCATTCGCATCTTACTGAGTCCGCTCATCAGTCGCTTACGATCAGGCTCGCTGAGAAAATTATACCTTCTCCATTTATGAACCAATCGGGCCACAAAATCTTTTTGCTCGTCGTGTACTTCTCGCTGTTCTTCTGTCATCGGGACTAGTAGAACTTTATCCTGCCGCTTTGGAATTTGCCGAAGCACTTGTTTTTTCGTCCGGCGAATCAGGGTTTTCGATAATTGCTGACCAATTTCTTTCAGGTTGGTATAACCGATTATTTTTCCGGATCGAGGATCATTTATTTGGTGGTGATCGAGAAAGCGATAGAGTGGGCCGAGTTTAAATTGATTGATAAACTGCATGATAGAGTACAATTCTTCTAGACGATTTTCAATCGGTGTACCCGTGAGTACAATGGCGTAGGGCGATTTTATTTTTTTAATGGCAATGCTGGTTTTTGCTTTCCAGTTTTTGATCCGTTGAGCCTCGTCCAGAATGACGAGATCTGGTTCCATTTGATTAATATATTTCAGATCATTGGCCGCCATCCGGTACCCGAGAATCTGATAAAAATCTTCGTTTTCCCGATATTGTTTTTGACGTTTTAAACTACCACCTTCTATAACGTGCGCTGCGGAGTTGGTAAATTTTTCAATTTCGCTTTTCCACTGATATTTTAAGGAAGTTGGGCAAACTATGATTACTCTGCCAATTTTATAATTTTTTTTGTAAAATTCAGCTGCAGCAATGGCCTGTACAGTCTTCCCTAACCCCATATCATCGGCTAGTAAACTTCTACCTGCATTAGTAACAAATTGAACACCTTCTTTTTGGTAGTCGTATAATTTTATTTTTAGTAAGGAATTAAACAGTGGGGCGTCTTTCCCTTTTTTAAACAATCTTTTATTTTTAATCAATCGATTAATGGTCCTTCTTTTTTCTAAAATAAATTCCAAGGCATCGTCGTAGCAGCGAAAGTCCTCACTGATAGAACGGGCGCTTTCGAGTAGTTTTTCAAATGTTAAATAACCATTATGGCTGAGAATTCCGTCTTTGGTAAAGTATTTATCCTTAAGCGTCTGTAGCTTAGAGCTATGTTTTGTACCAATACTCATTCTGATGACCCGGTCTTGTCGGTAGTCTAGGTAGATAGAAGAATGCGGTTGCTGATGGCCGGCATTAAAAATTTTTCGGTAGCCTCGCTTTCTAGGTAGTTTATTGAGCGCATAGCCCAGATGCTTACAAGTGCCGAGTTGATTGGTTTTGAAATCGAGACAAGCACAAAAATTAGCACTATCATCTTTGCTGCGAATAGCAATTTTATATTGACTACCTGTCTCAGGATTAAGGATCAGAAAATCTGAAAAAATAGGATGTTCACCAAGATTGGTTAGTTTAAATTTTGTCTGCTTTCCAAATTGTTTACGTAAGGCAACCTGCCATTGATCCAGGGTAAGGTCATCCGGTTTTTTACTATAGGAAATTTTCTTTTCTTTTTTCTTTTTACGTCTCTTTTTTGGCTTAAGGACGGTAGGTTGTTTGCTCATAGGAATACTGCTGTTTTTTGTACCAGCTAAGTTACAAACAAAATGGTAAAGTTGAATTAGATTAGAATGAAAAAGTGATACGAATTCACTCATTCGTACCACTTTATTTTAATTCAAAGAACTTACTTTCTCTCAGCGCGACGCTTCTCTTTTCGCTTACGCCACGGTGCATTCTTCTGCCAGTCACCTGCCATAATACAACCGTACGGAAGCACTTCATCAACGACCTTTCCCAATTCAAATTCTGCCATTTGTTCTCGCACATTTTGTGCGTTTTTATAAGCAGAAGGTAATTCAGTAATATCAATTTCTTTAGAAAAAAAGCGGACATCTAATCCAGCAGTTTCTTCTGAAAAAATCTCAGTAATCGGTGTGTCTCCTTTAGACTTACGGTGTGCCGTACGACTCAAGTTACGTCCTGCTCCGTGTGGTGCAAAACCTAAATTACGCTCCGTCGTCGTTCCTTCGACCATCAAGATTGGCTCTGCCATATTCAATGGAATCAAACGTGGTCCTGTAATATCTGGCATGTATTTATCATCCAATGGTGTTGCTCCTTTAGCATGATAAAACAAATCTCCATCACGGAAAACAAAATTATGTTCATTCCAAAAACGGTTTTCAATCGTAGCATTGGCTTTATTTGCCGTCTCGTTATGAATACAAATATGGTTTTCTTTGGTCCACTTTCTAATCACTTGTAGCGCATCCCAATAATCTTGTCCTTCTTCGGTATCATAAGGAATCCAGGCATTTTGCTTCAAGGTAGCTGGCGAAATTTCTTTTCTAAAACGCTCGGCGATTTTCATTCCATAGGTAAATAATTTTGCGCCCACTCCACGAGATCCGTGATGGGTAATCATCATCGTATTACCCGTTTTAGCAGAACGACCAACATATAAAAAATGATTTCCATCACCTTGTGTTCCTAAATGCTTTCTAGCTAATTGAATGAAATTTTGGTTTCCTAAAATTTTATTTCCTTCAAAAGCATCCAACAATTCTTGTGGAAAACGATATTGATCATTACGTTCGCGGCCACCCGGTCCAAAGTGAGTAGAAGCGTGTGCGGCATCTAAAATCGTCTTTAGATCTGCTTTCCCAAAATCAGTCAACATCACAGAACAACAAATATCAGCAGAGTGCATTCCTGGATGGATCGCATTCTTGGTCACCACCACACCACCTACTGGAATCGTTCCAACAGATCCTGCTGGACAAGCATCAGGCATGATAGCGCCACCGACGACCGTCGGAGTCTTCATCACCGCTTCCATTGTTTCCACCACTTTATCTATATTTTCTGTCTCTAATGGATTTTCTGCTTTGATATTAACAGCAAATGGAATCGCTGTTTCATGCAATGGCTGAATCGGTTGTTGACGAAATTGTTCCAAATATTCCATCATCTCCGCTTCCGTCAATTGATTTTCATTTAAATATGGAATGGCTTCTTTAAACCATTTACCAGA
>CALGJS010000496.1 GCA_937927835.1 uncultured Saprospiraceae bacterium
TAAGTGATTATTATCGGACCAGTCCCGACATGATTTTGGATACGGCGCCTATTCAAAGCGATGGGAGTTTTGAATTAAAAGGCAATAATCTTCCCAACGAAAAAAGGTATTATCGTTTGTATTTGATGAAAAAACAAAACAATGATTACGATGCTTGTTTGTATGTAGGGGGAGATGATCATAATTTTGTCCATGTCTTATTAAAGGAAGGAGATGCCATCGAAATTTATGCAAGTACTGAGTCCGTCGCACCTTTTGGCTCTTATGAAATCCAAGGAGATAAAGACAATCAATTAATGCATGATTTAGCGGATATTGTTTTCCCTAGTTTCTATTTTCATAGAATAAAATTTCCAACCGAACTTAAATTTACGGAAGATAAATTTTATACAGATTTAAAAAAGTTTTCGGATACCTGTACAAGTACTTTGGTGGCTTTAGCTGCTATAAATAATACAGATTTTGATGAGTATTATGATGCCGATCCTTCGTTTTATGAGAATTTTGGAAAACGCTTAAAATCCGAATTGCCCAATTCTATTTATACTAAAAATTATCTCCTGAAAATTAGATATTATGCCAATGAAGAAATCGCCACTCCTCGTTGGATAAAGCTACTTTTAGGCTTGCTTTTTTTAGGAATAATAGGATTGTCATGGAAATTATATCAAATGCATCAACGCCTAGCAGCACTGCAAAACACACCAGCCACTCCACCTAAAGCCGTACCGCTCCAGGATCTTTTAACCCAAAAAGAAAAAGAAATTCTCCAACTCATCAGCGACGGAAAATCTAATAAAGAAATCGCCAGCGCCCTTTTCATTGGACTGAGTACCGTCAAAACACACATCAATAAAATCTACTCAAAAATCGGCGCCTCAAACCGAAAAGAAGCACAATCTCTCGCCAAAGAGGTCTTTAAGTAAATAAGTTTTATTCTAAAAAAAGATGATCAGATAACCAACCGATCTAAGCCTTGAATATTCCCTATCCATTATTGAGCCCACCATGAAATTAACCAACCAAAAATTTTGATTATTAATCGATAAAAATTTTCCACGTATTCACTTTACGATAAAAGATATACACGATAAAGATATACACGAAAGAAGTGTCTCTGCGTCTCTGCGCGACAAAACACTATCCAAAACACTCCCAGTAACAATAATCCCAATCCAACCTCATTTCAAACAGAATCTAAGGGGGTCTAGTCCTTTTTTCCACCCTCATCTACCTCTTTTTTCCATCCCCTTTTACTATTAAGTCGATATTTTCTCCCCTATGTTTGTGAGGTCAATCCTTGGATATTTAATAGTATGATTTCAACTACTCATGTCCAATTTTCTTCACCCATAAATAATTTTCCTATGAAAAAGAATCTCCTCTTTGCCTTTTTAGGTCTTGTGTTTTTATCTTTAGTAGCCTTTAGTCTTTCATCCAAGAAAGCAGAAGTTAGCGAACCAATTAGCACCACAGCCATCAAATGGTACACTCTGGAAGAAGCGATCCAAGCCAATCAACAATCTAAGAAAAAATTCCTCATTGATTTTTATACCGACTGGTGTGGTTGGTGCAAAGTGATGGATAAAAAGACCTTTCAAGATCTAGCAGTGATTAAGTATTTAAATGAAAATTTCTATGCTGTAAAATTCAATGCCGAACAACAGGAGTCAATTACTTTTAAAGGCAAAGAATATGAATTTATGCCAGGCGGCAGACGAGGAATTCATCAACTCGCTTATACCTTGTTGGATAGACAACCAAGCTATCCTTCCTTCGTTATTTTAGATGCTAATTTAAATCGTCAAAATATCATCAAAGGATATAAAAAGCCAGAACCTTTTTTAACGCTTTTAGGGAAATAGAGAAACGGTTCCTTTAAAGTGTGTCAGCGCGTTGGCTTTCCTTTAGGAAATTAAAAGGCGCGGGCTGGCAAATGACAAACTTAATCGTAATGTCCTCATAAAAGATCTTTAAAATAAGTCTTTATTGTACATCGAAGCCAGAGCTTTGGTTCTTTATACCAGTACACTGTGCATTAAGTAAGTTTTGATTTTGAGTAGATTATTTTGAGGCTAATCAAGTTGAAAACGACGCGAATAGCCGTAGCTATTTAAGGAGTTTTCAATGAAGAGTAGCCTCAAAAGAAACAGTCAAAACAAAAGATTATTTATTGCACAGTGTACTAGCTCTGGCCGATTTAAATTCAAACATGAAAAAAATACTATTCTTCCTGTTATTCGTTTTTTTATTTTTAGAAATTAATGCGCAAGAAAAACAGGTTCCATACCCACATTTAAGTCCTAAACAAAAAATAGAAGTCACGATTGGAATTGTTGATTTTACCTTAGTGTATTCCCGTCCCTCCATGCGAGGAAGAAAGATATTTGGTGACCTAGTTCCCTTTAATCAAATCTGGCGGACGGGTGCCAACAAAAACACTAAAATAGTTTTTGAGGATAACGTATCAATAGGGGAGACTGAATTAGAGGCAGGTACTTATACTATTTTTACAAAACCTAGTATTGATAAATGGGAGGTTTATTTCCATGTCGAATTGGATGAATATGGTGCACCCGAAGAACTTGACCCAAAAAATATCAAAGCAAAAATGATCGTTCCAACCATTGCCTTAGCACAACCGGTAGAAACCTTTTCGATTACCTTTCAAAACCTTAGACTGAATTCAGCCGATTTAGTTATTGCCTGGGAAAATACTTCAGTGTCTATTCCAATAAAAATTCCAACGACCAATATTATTTATGATCGATTATCAAAAGAGAGAAAGTTGCTTGCCAGTGATTATTCGTCTGCCGCTTTTATTTTATTTGAAAGACAAAAACTCCACGAGCAAGCATTAGA
>CALGJS010000497.1 GCA_937927835.1 uncultured Saprospiraceae bacterium
ACGGAGGTTCGTCAATTTTGATGTCTGGTGTTGGTGTTTGTTGGCTCTAAGATATTTAATTTCTCAATTGTGATGATTTAATTTGTCAAAATTCCTTCAAATATGCTATGTTGGTGACCAAACTCTGCTTATAATTACCCCTTTTGGGGTACCAATTTCTTCCATTTGGCTATAAAATAGAAGAGTTTGTCCAAAAAATGTTAAGGTCTGTAGAGATATGCCTTATATTTGCAGGATAGAGACGATTATTTGATATGGATGATTTAATTCCAAATATTGAGTAATAATGCGAATCAATAGTTAAAAATAAAAGTGGTTTATAAAATTGCTTTTGGCATTTTGCTTTTGGCTATTTGCTTCACTCAATCGCGATGGAAGAAGGCAAATAGCAAATAGCCAAAAGCAAATAGCAAGAAACACACAGATTAAATAGAATGATATCGTTAATTATATTATTCCATTTTTTTTGAATTCCTTGATTTGCATTTATAAGTGTTTCTTTAACAGAATTTATTTAAGTTGTTTAAAATCAATAATATATGACGTTTTTTAAAACGATTTTAGCATCCTGCTTAGGTGTTCTTTTAGCTGGTATTGCTTTATTTGGTATTTTATTTTTAATCGGTACCTCCATCGCTTCCTCAGCGATGAATAAAAAGAGTGTTTTAAAGGCCAATTCAGTCCTTAAACTTACCCTTAAAGACCCGATTCCAGAGTTAACTGGAAATGCTCCTTCTTCTGGTGGATTTGATTTAGAAACAGATAAGGTAGTTGGATTACATGATTTGATTGCTGCCTTAGAGCACGCCAAAACAGATGATAAAATCAAAGGATTACTATTAGATCTTAGTGCGGTCGGTACTGGTCGAGCTGGTGCTTCTAATCTTCGAGAAGCGATCCTAGATTTTAAAGAAAGCGGAAAATTCGTTTATGCTCATTCTACTTATTATACGCAAGGAACTTACTACCTTGCTTCAGCGGCAGACAAAGTATATGTTCATCCATTGGGTGGTGTCGACTTTTTAGGATTCGCTGCTACCGTTCCATTTCTAAAAGATATGTTGGATCGTCTAGAAGTAGACATGCAGGTTTTTTATGCTGGACAATTTAAAAGTGCGACAGAGCCTTACCGTCGTTATAATATGAGTGACCAAGCCAAATTACAAACTAGAGAATATCTAGAAGGCTTATATAAAATTTATCTAAGCGATATTTCTGAATCTCGTGGAATTTCTACGCAGCAACTTTCTGAAATCGCTGATAAATATTTATTACGAAACGCAGAGGATGCGGTCAATTATAAAATGGTAGATGGTAAAAAATACTGGGACGAAATCCTAACGATGTTGAAAGATGATTTAGGATTAGAGGAAGATGACAAAATTAACGCGACCAGCTTACGTACCTACGCACGTGACCATAGCAGTAAAATAGACTTTAGTATCAAGGATCGAATCGCCGTTGTTTATATGGAAGGAACCATCGTAGATGGACAAGGAGAAGTGGGGAGTGTCGGTGGAGATAAATACGCTAAGATTATTCGTAAACTAAGACAAGATGACAAAGTAAAAGCAATCGTTGTTCGAGTGAATAGTGGTGGTGGAAGTGGATTGGCTTCTGATATTATGTGGCGAGAATTAGAACTGGCAAAAGCAGCTGGTAAACCTTATGTTGCTTCGATGGGAGATGTCGCCGCCTCTGGTGGTTATTATGTCGCTTGTAATGCCGATACGATTTACGCAGAGCCTAACACGATTACTGGTTCTATTGGTGTATTCGGGATGATTCCAAGCATGGAGGATATGTTAAAAAATAAAGTCGGTGTTACGTTTGATACCGTAAAAACAGGTCCTTTTTCTCATGGTTTGTCGCCTATATTTGATATCTCTCCTGAGGAAGGAAAGATCATCCAATCTAGCGTAGAAGAGTTTTATGAAATATTCCTAAAGCGCGTATCTGATGGCCGTAATATGACCAGAGATCAAGTACATGAAGTAGCACAAGGACGTGTTTGGACGGGAGAGAAAGCAAAGGATATCAAACTGGTCGATGCGATGGGTGGTTTGGATGATGCACTGGCAACGGCTGCGAATTTAGCTGGATTGACAAAATACCGAGTGGCAGAATATCCAAAAATCAAAGATCCACTAGAAAGAATCTTAGACGATCTGCAAAAGAAAGACCAAGCTTCTTTTACCCAAGGTGCGATAAAATCTGAATTGAGTAAAGTATTTCCATATTTCGACTATGTGCAGGAAGTGGTACAAACGAAAGGAATTCAAGCAAGAATCCCTTTTGTGATCGAGCCGATTTAATGGTTAGATAATTATAGCATAAAAAACACTCAATGAGATTTTCGTTGGGTGTTTTTTTTGATTAATTTTTAGAAGTGGTAGCTCCACAAAACAAACTAAAGAAACAATCTAGATGTTTATATGGTATGAGTATATTATTCTTTTTTATTTTTACAGTAATGTTGTTTTTTAATTAGATCAATAAAAAATAAGCATATGGTTTTTCAAATACCCTCAGGTGTAGAGACAGCTTTACAAGCAAACTAAACCAAAACAGAACTAAGCAGCAATCTTAACTTTGAATCCAACAAGAATATGCTTGCGCTTTTTGTATCTACAGCTAGAGCTGTAAATGAACGGCTCGGCTTTTGACTACCTAAAATCTGCAGTGACTAATTTTTACCAAAAAACGAAAACGTCCCAGTTGGTTGGCCACTTAGGATCATTTATATCTTATTCTTTAAAAGACCTTTAGCGACCTTCTTACGCATTTTTGCGATTGAGGGAAGCCAACCAGCTACCGGCTAACAGGTGTCAGTTGGGATCGAGTTCTGGACAAAAAGTGACATTGAGTTATCGACAGTTTTAACTATATTACCTGATATATAAATGATTTGATTTCTACGAAATCATATCACCCAAAGAAAAAAATCTTATTTTTATTGCCGAAATCACGGTCGAAATCTGTTCAGTGATTATTGGGTAATTCTTAACCAATGAGATAATAAAATAATGTTTCTTTATGTATCTAAAATATACTTTTAAAACCGTCATGCTGGCTTTAGTCGGTCTGATTTTTATATCATTTCACCTGAACGGACAGGAAATGCAACCCCAATTTTCCACCGCCGGATACTGGCAGGTAAAAGATAGTCCACGGGAAATTTATAACTTTAATCCAGGGTGGCGATTTTTTAAGGGAGATATTTCGGGCGCTGAACAGCCGAGTTTCGATGACCGAGATTGGGAGGCAGCGAATCTTCCGCACGGACTAGAGATCCTGGGAGAAAACGCAAGCGGTGGCCGAAATTATCAGGGGATCGCCTGGTATCGTAAACAATTTCAAATTACTACCCAAAAAAAAGGAAGGGTCTTCTTATACTTTGAAGCGGTGATGGGGAAGTGTACCGTCTATGTGAACGGACTAAAAATGACCGAGCATTACGGCGGCTACCTGCCATTTGCGATAGATATTACAGAAGTTCTAAAAAAGGACCGCAATAATATTGTAGCAGTTAAAGCAGACAACCGGGATGATAAAACCTACCCGCCGGGAAGAAATCAGAAACGCCTGGATTTTACCTACATGGGAGGAATCTACCGGGATTGTTATTTGATCCAAACTTCGGACGTACATCTGAGTTTTCCGGAATTGAGTAAAACCGTAGCGGGCGGTGGTGTTTTCGCAGCTACTTTGGATATCAATGGTCATACGGCAAAAATGGAAGTACGGACGGAAGTAAAAAATACATCGGATCGGCCCCAAAACATTAAAGTCGAAACTACGCTGGAAGATGCTGATTTCAAAACACTGAAAATAGTAACCGAACAAACAACCTTGCCCGCCGGAGATATCAGACAAATGGCCAGTCAGTTTTCCGCAGAGAAGGTCCACCTCTGGCATCCCGATGACCCTTATTTACATTTTATAAAAACAAGTGTTTTTGCGGATGGTGTTTTAGTGGATCAAATGCGTACAAGAATTGGAATCAGATTGTTTGAAATGCGGGGGGCAGACGGACTATTTATCAATAAGCAACCTTACACCGACAAATTAATCGGTGTCAATCGGCATCAGGACTATACCTACATTGGTAATGCTTTACCAAATAACCTGCACTGGCGGGATGTGAAAATTCTGCGCGAAGGCGGTAGCCGCATTATTCGGGTGGGACATTATCCGCAAGATCCTGCTTTCTATGATGCTTGTGATCAACTGGGTATGCTGACGACCACCGCTAATCCGGGCTGGCATTTTTATAATTTTAAAAATCCGGTTTTTGAAAAAAGATTATACGAAGATACCCGTAACCTGGTACGAGCGGACCGCAACCGGCCGAGTATCCTGCTCTGGGAAACGGCCTTAAACGAAACGCCCGAACAACCGGATCACGCGATGCGAAACATGCACCTGGCCGCACACGAGGAATTCCCTTTCCCCGGAATGTACACGGTGACCGATCACCAAGAAGCAAAAAAAGGCGGACTGGATATGTATTATCACGGAAACGATCCTAATATAAATTCTTTCAATCGAGAATATGGAGACGGGGGAGAAGTAGATAACTGGAAATCACAAAATGCTCGTACCCGCGTAAATATGGCGTGGGGAGAACACGCACTTTTAGAAATGGCACTCATGCAGGCGGAGGAACTCAGTGATCGGTATCCTACCCCCAAAGTACGAATCGGAGGAGCCAAGTGGGCGGGAATAGATCATCAGCGAGGTTACCATCCGGACCCTTTCTGGGGAGGATTGCTGGACGGCGTCCGGTCTCCTAAATATATCTACCACCTTTATAAAAGTCAATATGATGCGGATTATAAGGTAAAAGGAATTCAAACTGGACCGATGCTTTTTAATTGTCACGAGCTTACACAAATTTCTCCGGACGATGTGGTGATTTTTAGTAATTGTGATCAGGTCCGGCTCACCTGGCTGGGAGAAGAAATCGCGTTACTGGAACCTTCCGCTGATCCACTTTATAAAGATCTGCCACATCCTCCCTTTATTTTTAAGAATACCTTTAACTTTGATATTATAAAAAAAGACTGGCGGAGAAAAACAAAAAAAATACAAATGATTGCAGAGGGATTGATCGATGGAAAAGTGGTAATTAAAGATGTAAAAGACTACGCAGAAAGAACGGCAGCGGTGTCGCTGTCACTTGCCGACGAAGGCGTAAGTTTGGTGGCCGATGGTTCGGATATTATGACGGTCCGGGCAACCATTGTGGACGAAGAAGGCAGCAAAAAAGTGCTGGCGGATCACCGGATATATTTTGAAGTGGAAGGTCCGGCTGAAATAATCGGCGGTCCCTATAATCAGGGCAATCCGGTAAATACTACCTTCGGGATAGCGACGGCACTCGTTAAAGCAACGACCGAAACTGGGCCCATCACCATCCTAGCCTACGTGGATGGATTAGCATCCGACTCCTTAAAATTAATGTCTGTTAAACCTTCTCAAGAACTTCTTTACGACCAGCAATATTTGTCAGCGTCAAAATTTCCGGAAGATAAGCTGATTATTAACCTACCGGAGAATATTAAAACGGATTTACCGGCGGATGTTTTAAAATTACAAAAGGAAGTAGAACAACTAAGACTGGAACTAACTGGCCGCGATCAGGATATTATGGAATTAAGAGGGAAGCTTAAAAAACAGGATTGATTTTTCTTTTTAGTAAATAAATTTTATGCTATCAAAATACTGTTTTTTATCAATCTTATTGTTGTTGGTTGTCGCGGTATCTGCGCAGACTCCTGACCTGAAAAAAGGCAAATCATCTCCCAATGTACTTTTTATCATGGTAGATGATCTGCGTCCGGAATTAGGTTGTTATGGTTCCAAGCAGATTAAGACGCCTCACATGGATCAACTGGCGAAAGAGGCGGTTTTATTTAAAAATGCTTATTGTAATATTCCCGTTTGTGGTGCGTCGAGGGCCAGTGTGCTGACAGGAATTTTACCAAAAAGGGATCGCTTTGTTCAGTATGATGCCAAAGCTTCAGAAGACGTACCGGAGGCTAAAACACTGCCACAGGTATTTAAAGAAGCCGGATACCACACCCGCTCTCTTGGTAAAATTTTTCACGATCCTGCCGACACGGATGCTAAAAGTTGGAGCGAACCGGCCGTTATTTACGTTGGAGATAATCAAGATTTTATGTTTTCCGGGGATCCTACCACCAACGACAAATTGAGTAAAAAAGGCCGTGGACGGATTTATGAAATGCCGGATGTAGCAGATAATTTCTATAACGATGGACAAGTAGCGGAGGCAACAATCACCGCCTTGAAAGCAGCCAAAGAAAGCAATCAGTCGTTCTTTATTGCTTGCGGATTTTTTCGGCCCCATCTGCCTTTTTATGCACCCAAAAAGTACTGGGATCTATATGATCGAGATGCGTTGACACTGGCTGACAATACAGACAGACCAATAAATGCCCCTACCAGTTTAAGGGGGAGTGGCGAACTTTGGTCTTATCACATGAATGGTTTTAAACCAAAAACAGAAGCATTCAGAAAAATGATGAAGCATGGTTATTACGCTAGCGTCAGCTACAGCGACCAATTAGTCGGGGATGTTTTAAGGGCATTGAAAGCACTTGATTTAGATGAAAATACCATCGTGGTACTCTGGGGAGATCACGGTTGGCACCTCGGAGAACATGATTTCTGGGGGAAACACAATACGATGCTGCCCGCTTTAAAAGTGCCACTGATTGTTCGGGTGCCCGGAGGAAATATAAAGGGACAAATAGCAGAAGGTATCGTGGAGTCTGTCGATATTTTTCCGACTCTCTGTGAGTTGACCGGATTAGAAATGCCGGCTCAGTTGCACGGAAAAAGTTTTAAAAAAATATTAAATAATTCCAATAAAAAAATAAGAAAAAACGCATACAGTCGATTTTTAGCGGCTGACGCCATCAGTACCAAACGTTATAGCTACACGCATTATACGGGTAAAAAAGATGAAAAAATGCTTTATGATCTTAGAAAAGATCCTGAGCAAAATACGAATGTGGCCGACCAGCCAAAGTATAAAAGAGTAGTAAGGCGATTTAAAAAATATTTGCGGAAAGCTAAAAGGAGAGCAGAGCGTTATTAATATGTTTTCTGGACTGTCTGAACGAATTTCAAAAATTAAAAAATAATGAAAAAACAATTGCTGTACCTGATCGTACTACTGCTGAATGTTAATCATCTCTCTTCCCAAGTACCTCACATACAAACCCGAAACCACCTCACATTAAGCGACTGGACTTTTAAAAAAGGAATCTATAATGGTGCGGAAAAATCGGAATACAATGCTGCGGACTGGGCGACTATAAAAGTGCCACATACCTATTCGATGGACGCCATTAACGGACTGGGATATTACCGGGGACAGGCTTGGTATCGTACGATGATTACCGTTCCGGAATCCATGAAAGGAGAGCGCTTGTTTTTACGTTTTGAAGGGGTTGGCCACGAAGTAGAAATTTTTATTAATGGAAAAAAAACAGGTAAACACGTCGGAGGATATTCCGCTTTTTGCTTTGATGTAACGGATGCGTTAAATGAGCAAAATAATTTAATTGCTTTGAAAGTATCTAATAAACCTAACTTTAGGCGGATCCCAGTCAATGATGAATTATTCAATCAGTATGGAGGGGTTTACCGGCCGGTACATCTTTTTTCTACGCCTCAAGCTCATATCGACCCAAATTATTACGCTTCGCCGGGCGTATTTGTAGAAACAAAAAAGTTAACTGCTCAACTTGCGGAGCTAGAGGTACGGGTTCATATAAACAATACTTCCGCAAATAGTGAGGCGGAAATTTCTTATACCATTTTGGATGAAAAAGGAAATAAGGTATGGAGCAAAAAACAGGAGCTGGAACTTGAAAATAAATTAACAGTTGCTGAACAAGTATCCATTGAAAACCCAAGGCGATGGAACGGCAGAAAAGATCCGCATCTTTACACGCTTCAGGTTTTATTAAAAACAAAAACGAGTACCGATACTGTTACGCAGAAATTTGGAATCAGAAATTTTGCGGTCGATCCTAATCAAGGATTTATGTTGAATGAAAATAATTATCCACTTTATGGAGTGGCCATGCACGAAGAATGGCAACAAGTTGGTCCGGCCCTAACTAAAGAGCATCACCAAACTGATCTTGCACTGATAGACGAAATTGGCGCCACCGCTCTTCGATTGTCTCATTATCAACATTCAGATATCAGCTACGTCCTGTCCGATGAAATAGGGTTGGTACTCTGGTCTGAAATCCCTTATGTTCATAATTGGAGTGGAAGAGAAGGTGGCAATGCGAAGCAACAACTAAATGAATTAATACTGCAAAATTACAACCATCCTTCTATCTGCTTTTGGGGATTATGGAACGAAGTACGGTCTTGGGCTGGCAAAGAAACACCTGCCGTAAAATTAACGGAAGGTCTGCAAAAGCTGGCCAAAGAACTGGACCCTACACGATTGACTACTTCGGCGAGTGATAAAAAAATGGACTCCCCGATGTCTCGGATTTCTGATCTGCAATCTTTTAATAAATACTACGGTTGGTACGGTGGAGAGGCGGATTACCTGGGAACTTGGCTGGATGAAACGCACAAAGCATTTCCGGATGATCCACTCTGCGTCAGTGAATACGGAGCGGGTGGAAATTTGCTCCATCAGGATATTAAAAAATTAGAAAAGCCAAAAGGAGCTTATTTTGCGGAACAATTTCAAACTGAATACCACGAGACTTCCTGGAAATTACTTAAAGACCGGCCTTTTGTCTGGGGCAGTTTTGTGTGGAATATGTTTGACTTCTCTGTGGCTGGCTGGAATCGGGGCGGCACTCCAAATCTGAATCATAAAGGACTAATTACTTATGACCGTAAAACCAAAAAAGATGCTTTTTATTTTTACAAAGCTAACTGGTCTGCTGATCCGGTTCTCTATCTTGCCGAACGTCGTCATACTCACCGAACACAACGTGAGGCAACGATTAAAGTATTTACCAATCTCCCCAAAGTAACACTTTACGTAAACGAAAAAAAGATCGCAACCAAAAGTTTGACCTCCGACCTGGCTACGATAAAATTTTCAGAAGTAATTTTAAAAGAAGGAAAAAATAAAATTGAAGTTCGGAATGAGGAAACAGGATTAACGGACGTCGTTTACTGGGAGATTCAAAGTGATAAAAAGTGAAAAAAACGCTGTGCGACGACAAGTCAAAACGCAGAATAAAAGCATTCAAAAAATAATAGATATTCGTTTACACGTCTCGTGTAGATACAGCTCTAAAAGCAAACGAAAGCAAAACTTATTCCTTGACTTAACAAGTGCGATAAAATTTAGGCGCAGACTCAATCTTCAATATTCCCTCCCTCCTTCCTTTGCAAAACAAAAGTAACCTGCCGAAAAAACAACAACACCCGTTTCTCTTTTTCTGCTACCACCTTCAATCCTAAATCCTTAAAAATTACTTTCCATTCCTTTAAGGAACGATTCTGATAAGTCATTTCGGAGTGACCAAAATTGACCAATGTATCCATGGCAAAGGTGGCATATTTCTGAACTTGATTTTTATAAACATCCTCAATGATCACCACCTGTTTCGCCACTCTAGCAGACTCGCGCAAGACCGCAACCGGATCAGTCGTATGATGCAAAACTGTCAGCAGTAGTGCCGAATCAAAATGACGATTAGGGTAGGGCAGTCGTTCTCCATCATAAACGGTAACCTTCACTTCTGGCAAAATAGAAAGGTCCGCTACATCGACCGCCGTAGCGTTAATCTCCGCCTTTTCTAATTCAAAAGCCACCAACCCATTTCCCGCACCGATATCAACCGCCGTACTTCCTTTCGGTAGCCAAGGCAAAAAACGACTCACCTTTTCCTTTACCCAAAACCGACTTAAGGTTTCGATATATTGTCGGCGTAGCCAGGAATTGTTTTTTATTATGTTTAAAATCATAAGAACCGCAAGGTAAAAGAAATTTCTTTCCGCTGGCGTCCTGCCGCTGACGATTTTATAAATAAAGAATAATAGATTGGCAATTTAAACGAAATGAAAGAAGAGTCATATAAGGTCATGAGCATGTTTCATGAAGTGTGTCTGCGGGTTGGCTTTCCTTTAGGAATACAAGGCGCAGGCAGCAAAAAGACACACTTATTTGACGAACAATACTTGTTAATTTTTTTGCTTGACTGCCTATTGACTTCCTAAAGGAAGAACCGCTTCCCGCTCTAAGATTACTGGTGAATCTTTTTTTCTTTTTTTCCTTTTTTCCTTTTTTGCTCGGTAGTATTATAGGATGTTCAAAGTATAAAATCACGTCCTTAAAGCAAAATGACAGACTTACTTATTTGATTAATAGTATCACCTTCATAACGTACATCACGTATAAGGGAAGCCAATCAGCCCAAATCACCACTTCACAAACCGCACTGGCAACCTCACCTCATCTTGCGTAATCACTCCAATATAAACACCGGGTGATAAATTTTCGGTAGATACTTTTTGCGTACTAAATGGCATATCTGGATTTAAAGTCCATTGTTGAACTTCCTGTCCCGTCATATTTATAATAGAAAAATGAACCGCTTGATTAGGATGTAAATCTGGTAAAAATAAATCCATAGAAAGTTGTTCTTGAACTGGATTAGGATAGATAATCAAATCAGGATGCTTACCCGGAACTTCAATAGAAATGGTCGGACTAAATTCAAAATTCCCATCCAAATCTATTTGTTTTAAACGATAATAATAACGAGCTCCTACACTAATTTGCTCATCTTTAAATTCGTAGCTGGCACCTAACGTTGACGTTGCGTCCACCCATCCAATCGCTTTAAATTCCCGATCCTTATCTTCTTGTAATCGTTGAATCTCAAATCCAGCGTTGTTGGTTTCGCTTGCCGTAGTCCATTGGAGTTGATTGATTTTATTGCGATGCGTTCCATCAAAATTTACCAATTCAACTGGAACGATCCCAGACCTTAAAGTGAAATTAAAGATAGTGGAAGTCTCTTGTCCACAACTATTAACCGATGTAATTCTCCAAAAATATTCCATATCATCGGCAAGTTGCGTTGCAGTATATTGATTGGTCGTCAGACCCGTACTGGATTGTATAATATTTGTCATGGCCGCATCTGTCGCAATCTCTATGTTATAAGTTTCTGTATCGGAATCGGGTGTCCAGATAAAATTCGGGGTGAGGTCATTGAGGAATGAACCATCAGTAGGTACCAGTAAAGGTGCTGCTGCCGGAATTAGATTAACAATGATTCCGCCGGAGATTTTACTGGTCGGGGTGCTATTGGTCGGAGTTGATTTTAAAGTAAAATAGGCATTATCCGTTAATGAACCAGTATTGCTAATGGCAACGGTAACTGTAGTCGCAGTGGTGGTAATCGTGCTGGTGAGGCCAGGATCCAAATCTTCTACTGTGTAATTTACAGCGGCAGAAAATCCGTACATATCGTTTTTATTAAAAGTAAAACTAACCGGATCTCCTGCACAAATAGTCTGGATTTCTGTGGCAAGGGTAGTGGTTAAACAGTGGTGCGGTAAGTCCGGACTCAAGACAAAGAGTCCTCCGGTCTGCACACCTGCATCTATATCTGTTCGTCCGCTAACTAGAATATTTCCACTGGGTAAATAAGGATAAACTCCCCATGCGCCATTGAAATTACTAAGCGTTTGTGAAGGCAGAATATCAAAATATCCGGCTTCTGAAATAGTCCCAATACCATTATCTAAATCACTGATGTCAAGTATTCTAAGACCAGCTTCATAGTTGGCTTGGTAAAGGTAAGGGCCCTTTGCAAACATATTATGATCGATAGAAGAGATGCCGTGTTGGTAGTAATTTCCAGTTAGAGGAACTGGATTGTCCAGATCAGAAATATCAAAAAAATAGGTTCGAACGTTGTGCCCATTTTGGCGTTCATCCAATTCATCATCCAGCATTAAATATTTATGATCATCACTAATCCAGCCTTGATGGGTATAACCTTCTCCGGCATAAGTCTGAGCAGAAATACCAATAATATTATTTTTGTCTGTCATGTCAATAATACTGTAAATCGTCTCATTGAATCCAATACAAATTTCCTGGCCAATATAATCTGTGTCTGGTCCTCGGTAGTTAATGCAAAGCATATCGTGCGAATATCCGTCTGAACTATAACATTGCTCTTGCGTGGGTACTTCTGGGTCCGTTAAATCAAAAACTGTCACGCCACCGGAACAAAATTGTCTTTGTCCTACTGCATAGAGAAAATTGGAGGCTGGATTGAAGTTGGTGACCATATTATGAGAATTGCCATTTAAACCAAAATCAACCTGTCCAGTTTCTGTAAAGGTAATAGGAAAAACGGAGGCTGGATCCGTTGCTACTACATCCAACTGACTCAGGTCAAAGATTTGAATGCCATGTCCCGTGGCAGAGTCGGCGCCGATGTACGCATACCCGTTTTTTTCTCGGATATCCCGCCAGGAAGAGTTACTAGTATGGGTAGCTAAATTTCCGAGTACCACTGGATTGTTAGGATCCGTAATATCTACAAATGCGACCCCATTGGTCAGTCCCATCAGTGCATATTCTCGACCGCTAGGACTGTGATATCCCCAGATATCATTTCCAGCAGGACCACCTAAATCAGTGAGGTTTACTCTGGATAGTAGTCCCACGTTGTCGCATGGATAACCATCAGAAACACCGCCGACACAGGGTTGTGAAAAAACAGGATTACTTAGTAAAGTTCCTATTGTGAAAAATAGAAGGGTTAATCTGTTTGATTTTGTCATTTTTTGCTATTTCCTTGGTGGTGTAAATGAACTATTTTAGGCGAAATGGGGTAGGTCTTATTTGTAGATTTAGAAGAATTACAAATTACGATTTTTTTTCTTTATTCGCTCTTTCTCCACTATAAAAAATAAGGTTATGTCTGATTTGGCGAAAGGGGAATTAATAATTCAGGTACATTCTCACTTACGCGATTTACTTGATTAGAAACAGGATAAGCGGCTAATAAGTCACCCTCAAGTGGGCGAATCGCTTTTAATGCTTCTTCTGCCGAAATCGAGGTGTCCAACCATGTTTGCTCATCTGAAGGCATCAATATTGCTGGCATGCGATTGTGCAAAGGCGCCATGAAATCATTTGGTGGTTGAGTAATGATAGAGAAAGAATAAACCGTTGTATTGTTGGATGGATTTTTCCACGTTTCCCAAATGCCAGCTATGGCAAAAACTTCTTTGGATGTAAGATGAATATAATAAGGTTGTCTACGGTTGTCAATTTTTTTCCATTCATAGAACCCATCAAAAAGCGCCAAACACCTTCTACGCTTGACGGCAGTTCGGAAAGAGGGTTTTTCTGTGATGGTTTCAATTCTGGAATTGATCATCCGGCTACCAATTTTTGCATCTTTTGCCCAAAAAGGAATCAGTCCCCATTTAAATAATTGGATCTGATCTGGATTTTCATTAGTAATCACTGGATGTAAATGCGTCGGAGCAACATTATAATTTACAATAGATTGTTCTTCATCCATTGGACTGAATTTCGCCCGAAAACGTTTTTCAAGTACCGCTTTACTTTTCGATAAGGTTCCACGTCCACACATAGCAATTAGTTTATTAGGTTTTATTATGAATGCGAATCAGGGGTTGGAAATAAATATTTGAATTAAAGAAACATCATCTTCTAACTGAATTTGGGATATTTTGCTTCTTGCTTCTGGCTATTTGCTCTTTTCTATTCCGGTCGAGGCTTGCCGACCGTATTAGGTTGGGAAGCAAATAGCAAGAAGCAAGCGGCAAGAAGCATATTACGAAGCCCTTTTTTAGTATTAATTTGAAATTTAACTCCTGACTCGTATTATGAATTCAAAAATAATGAATATTGCGAAACAGGAGTTGAAGTTCACTTAAAAACCTTTGCGTCTTTCTGTCTTCGTGGCAATTTATTTTGTCCAATACTCATAAAAAAAGCAACAAAACGTAATAAAACGTCTGTTGCTTTAAGTGGAAATAGGAAAGTATTATGGAAGGAGTTCGTCGATCTTAAGCAGTTGCGTAATACCGAATCATTCCTTTTACTTTTTTGTTTTTACGACAGAAAGTAGGGGCAAAATCAAAAAATAGGTTTTTATTTTTAGGAGCTTTCTTTAAGCCTTCTACTAATTCTTTATAAAAGTCTTTACCCATTTGAGCAAGACAAGCTGATTTTAAGTAGCATAAATCTGATCCAAAAGTAAAATCTTCTGCTTCTGTTAGGATTGTAAATGCTTTTTGATACTGATCATTTTTCATATACCATTTAGCATACGCTGCCCAGATTTCATTGCGATGAGAAGCAATTTTTGTGGCAATCTCAAACTGCTCAACGGCAAGATTATCTTCTTCATTGGCAGCATAAGACAAGGCCAGACCTAAGTGATATTCTTCTACGCCAGCTTGTAATTTAATGGCCGTTTTAAAGTTATAATTAGCTTCGCGGTGTCGACCTTCTGCAGCATAACATTCTCCTAAGTGAAAATAGATATCTGAATTATAAGAATCTATTCGTTTGGCTCGATAGAAGTAGGTACGTGCCTTATCATAGAGGTGAATTTTTTGATGACAAACGGCCAGTTTAAATAACATTTCTTCATCTAAATCAAAATGTTTCCGAGCATTTTCCATACAGTTAATAGCCAAAAAGTATTTCTGTTGATGGATCGCTGTTTCAACATAATCTAGATACGCTGGCAAGAACATTTCGTTGACCACGTAAGAATATTCGAAAGCATCCATGGCTTTACCATACTCGTATTTATTATAATAAGCATGACCCAAATTAAACCAGGTTAAGTATTGATAAGCATCTTTTTCCAGCAGTTCGTGGTGAAAGGCAAGACAGTCATCATATTCACGACTCATTTCCATGGCCAGCCAAATTTGCTTTAAGGCTAGTTCATTATCTGGTATAATATTCAATGCGGTTTTAAGCGCTTGGTACATCGCGTGGTATTCTTTTTGAACACGGAATATCTCGGCTTCCA
>CALGJS010000498.1 GCA_937927835.1 uncultured Saprospiraceae bacterium
AAAAGCTTCTTTTATAGGTGCTGGAGCGGTAGAAAAAATCTGATCGTAAAATTCAGCAACAGTATTTGGTGTATCCATTTTTTTTTGCAAAAAAAATTTTTGAAGAGAAATTAACTATTTTCTTTCTTATTGTTCTTATACCAAGAATGGAAATTAACAAGCGGCAAAATAATCGGAGTAAGACCTGCTTCTAATGATATCGCTCTAATGTGTTGACGAATGTAAGGAAAAATAATAGCAGCAGCATTTACCTTAGCAAACTCCTCATCAGATAATTGAGTCTTGCCAATTTTTTCAAAAACTCCTACCATTTCAACTTCTAGATAAAAATCATTGTCTTCTACATCTTCAGATTCATTTCCAATACTAACACTGACATGCGTGTCAATAAAGGCTTCTCTAGTTTCATAACTTACCTCTAACTCAAGAGGTAAATCCTGCAATCTTGGATTCTCTAAATAGTTAAACCATTCAAACTGAGAGTTTATAAGTCGAATAAATTTTAATTGAACACCGGATTTAGCAGATTCTGTAATCATAATTTAAGTTAAGCAGCCATGGCGAATTTTCTTTCATCATTAGCTAAATCTAAAAACGATGGAGATTGAAATACCTCTCCACTAAAACTAATTTTCACCTCATCTTTTGCTAAAAGCATAACTTCATTGAGTACCCCTTTATTTTCATTAACCCCAGATAGATTAATGCTACCTTGGATTTCAAAGAAATTTTCATAGCCAGTTTTTATAGCCGCCGCTTCAATAACAATTTCAGGTTTATCCAAGTCAGTCAGCGCACCATTATCAATGATACATAGTTCAGAATCAAATTTTAATTCATTGAATTCATCAATTATCTCAAAATACAGATCCGAGAATTTATCATCTCGTAAAAGATTATCTGCTAACACTTTAATAAAATGTACATCAGAGCTGTTTTTATACTGATAGCATAATTCAAATTCAGGATATAAATTATTGATCTTATTTAATGATCCTTTTATAAATTCCTTGAGTGTCATACTTGAAAATTTTGTTTAGTAAGTAGATGAAAATTATTCATGTACTTTTCTACTTTGTTTACTCTATCCAAATCCACCTCTATTTCATGGTAATCCGCTTCTATTCTAAACGATCTAAGGTCCTTTAGATTGCTATCCAATTCTGCTACGTTATTTCCACCTGAAACCTTCCGAAACTGTCTGATAAATTCATCTATATATTCCTTGTGCATACTCCCCTTTCTACGCCTCTGCAGTTGAAGATGAATTGAATTCCATTCTTCAGTATAATATTCTTTAAGAATATGTGATACTTTCTGAAAGCAAGAATAATACCCACAATGAACAATAGCGGCAAAAACCTCTTTATCCTTTAAATAACTAAATGCAAGCTTGTTTTGTTTTGATTTTTTTAAAAGTATAGACATGGACAAAGGATGCTATTATTTAAGGGAAGAATACAATTATTAGTTCCAAACTAACAACAATATCAGTAATTTCTCTACAAATTTAACAATATATCTGAGAATTACTATTTCCATTTTAATAATTTATTAACACTTCCCAGCAATCCACCGTTAATCTCTCGCGTTATATTTGCGTCTAAATAACGGATTTACTAAATAGTGTAAACAGAAATAAGATGAAACAGATAATATTTTTACTGGCTATGGCTTTTAGCATCGTCGCTACTGCTCAGACCAACCAATTTGCCACTGCAGAAGACTCTGATCCAGGATCAACGAAGGTTTTGGAGACCATGAAAAATCAGTATCTCGGCTATACTTCGGTAGAAGCTGCTTTTACGCTTACCATCGAAATGCCAGAAGAGGATGCAGAAATTCAAAAAGGAACGATCCAACAACAAGACGACTCCTACAACTTAACCATGAATGATCAGCATATTATCTCAGATGGTAAACTGCTTTGGTATCACCAGATTTCTTCCAAATTGGTACAAATCAATAATGTGGATCCAGACGAATCTTCTGAAGAGATGTTTTCACCACAAAACTTCTTGAAATTCTACGAGGATGGTAAGTTTATCGCTGCACCGATTACCGTAGCAAAAGAGGATGGCAAATCCGTTCGTTGGATTGAACTAAAACCAGTAGATAGCGATAGCGAATATTTTAAATTCCGAATTGCGCTAGATATTAAAAAGAACGATCTGCGAAGCATCAAAGCATTTAGTCGCGATGGTGCTCGATATACGCTGAAAATTGACCAACTGACACCTAATAAAAAATTCACCGATAAAACCTTCACTTTCATCGCCGACGACTATCCAGGCGTAGATGTAGAAGACCTTCGAGTAGACTAAGAAATTATATTCCCATGAACAGCTGCCGCCGATCTAAATTTATTTGGATCGGCGGCTTTTTATTTTAGAGCTACACTACTCTATCTAAAATGGTCTTCCGTATTTGATGCGTTAGCCAAACCCTATTATTTTGGTATAAATCGTTTTTCAAATTCTGGGGCATTTTCCGCTTTTCATGCTGATTTTCAAGGCGAATTTGCTATCTTTACCATAGAAGTTGCTAAGACTTTTACTTAAAAAACATACTATGCAAGGCGTAAAGTTTGCTCGACCCGACACTTCTCAATTTTTTAATACTCTTCGAAAAAACGTCAATCGTTATTTCCAAGAAAACAATTTATCCAAAAATGGAGATCATCGGATGGTCTTTAAGACGATCTGTATGTATACCCTTTATTTCGGTCCGTACTTGCTGATTATGTTCGGCGGGTTCTCGACTTGGGTCATGGCTGGACTCTGTCTTTTGATGGGTCTCGGACAAGCGGGTATCGGATTTTCGGTGGCGCATGATGCTGGGCATGGTGCTTATTCTGAAAATAAATTTTGGAATAAAATACTCAGTTATTCTTTTAACGTAATCGGCGGAAGTTCTTTTACTTGGGATATTCAACACAATGTTTTACATCATACTTATACCAATATTTATGAGCTTGACGAAGATATTCACGACAAACCTTTTATCCGACTTTCTCCTCATGGAAAATTAAATTCCTACCATAAATACCAACATTGGTACGCACCTTTTTTATACACCTTGGCAACCGTCAGTTGGTTAACTAAAAAAGATTTTGTACAGATGGCTCATTATAATGATACTGGTCTCACCGAAAAAAGCGGACACCATCCTCGTCGTGAATTGATCACGATGTTGATTAGTAAGTCCATTTATTTTTCTTACATTTTAATATTGCCGATGCTCTTTTTATCGGTGGCTTGGTGGCAAGTACTGGTCGGATTTTTATTAATGCAAATGGTTTCTGGATTTATCCTAACCATCGTTTTCCAACTGGCACACGTCGTAGAAGGACCTACGCACCACAAGCCCGTCATGAGCGGCACGATGGAAAATACTTGGGCCATTCATCAACTAATGACAACCGCTAATTT
>CALGJS010000499.1 GCA_937927835.1 uncultured Saprospiraceae bacterium
CTTTTAATCGAACCATGTTGGAATTGAAACAAGGTGCATGCTAGTAGTTAAGATTGATTGTCTTTACTTTCAACAAATAACTGACCATTGATTTAATTTCGGACTAAATCCAGAATTCGACCTTCTACATTTTGCTTTGAAAATTTTCTTACAAACTGAATCGCGTTACGGGAAATTTGTTGGTAGAAACTTTGATCATTGGCTATTTTTTTAATCTTTGATATTAGTTCCTTTTCGTTTCTTTGGTCGATTAAATAACCATTAAAACCAGAGATGACTAGTTCCGTTGGACCTCCAACTGGTGGCGCGATTACGGGTAATCCATATTGCATCGCCTCTATTAAAGTCATTCCAAAAGTCTCCATCCAATCTTCAGGATGAGATAGGTTTAAAACCAAATTCGCATTCTTAAAAAAGGGATGAACGTTATTTTGTTTTGGATATAAATTTAAATTTTCTGGTAAATTATATTTTTTGAAAAATGAATCTACTTCTTCCAAGGTTGCATTTAAAACCAAATCAAATACTAGGTTCGGGATCTTTTTAGCAAGGTTTACAAATTCTATTACTCCTTTATATTTTTTTAATGAGCAGAGCATCAATACTTGAAATGGGGCAGTTTCTGTAGGTAGAAGAATTTCGGATTTCGCTTTTTTTACAAAATCATCAGAAAGACAATTGTAAATTACTTTGGCAGAAACCGCTGGTATACCTTCCTGTTTTTTTAGAAACTCTGAAACGTAAACAACTTCATTGGCTGTTTTTGCTGCCACCCATTTTAAGAATTTTTTCAGTAAAAGTGGGTTTAAAGAAGTTTCATGAAAATGGTAAATTACTTTTTTACCCATCAGTTTGCCCGCAATAGCTACTCCGAATGGGAGTAAAGTATTTACGTATATAACGACATCTTCTTTTCGATACTGCAAGGTTTGGAAAAACATTCTTACCTGACAAACCAAAAATAGAACTAGCCGTAGATATCGGTTGTTTGCAAACTTATAATTATTTGGTTTTATTTTTACCTCTAAGTCAGATAAAAAACCTGGAGCTTCTGTTGAGGTGATTATTTCTACAGGAAAACCGTTGGACTTAAAGGATTTTACAATAGTTGAAAGGACTAATGGACTACCACTGAAATCATTGTATAAATGAGCGCAAATAATTTTTTTCATGGTCTTATTATTTAATGGTAACCAGAGGAGAATTAGTTACTTTTCTTTTTTTATAAATATCCTTTTTAGATAATTCTGGATTTAAAATATCTTGATAGGTTTGGCTAATTATTTTTCCTTTTCTTTCCCAGGTAAGATACTTTTTAAAGTAAGCCTTGGCTCCAATTGATAATGCTTTTCTTTTTTCTTTAGAATGGAATAACTGATCAATGTAATTTGAAAATTCAAGGATACTTTTTTCAGGAGTCGAGTAAGGAACTTTATATCCGCAAGTTCTATCCATTAATTCCCCAGGACCTTCATTGTCAAAACAAAGGATTGGTAACCCAAATGATAGTGCTTCAGGAACAACCATACCGGCTCCTTCATGGGATGGAAATAAAAAGAGGGCAGAAGTACGGAAATAATGATGAAGTTCAGATTTGGGCATCCATTCAATGAATTTAACTGAATTTCCTAAATTTAAATTGACTACAAGTTTTTCTAATTCGGCCTTTTGAGGTCCCTTTCCAATTAGGGTTAGTTGCAGTTTTTTTTGTACAGAGGATTCTTGTGTATGATAAAAATGAGCAAATGATTTAATGGTAATATCGAATCCCTTGAGTGGCACAAATCTTCCAATCGACAAAATATTAAACTTGTCTTCAATTAATTCTTTTTGAGCGGTATCAATTTGGGGAATACTCGAAGCGACTGCTGGTAGCCGAACTTCTTTTTGATTTTGAAATCCTACCCAATTTTTTACACTGCTATTGATGGTAATAATTTTTTGGGTCTTCCATCTAGTTATTTTTAAAAAAGGGTCAAACCGCCAAAATAACTTTTTTACTTGCCATTTGAGGCGATCTAATAAGTAGGCTTTTTTTCCTGCATTGTTTATCAAATAGGATTTAGGGATCGCAGGATGATGTCCAATCGGACCCCAGACCAACGGCTTTCCCAATAACCAAAGAAAACTCGGCGTCCAATCATTATGAAAATTTAAGTGATGAGCAATCTCAAACTGCATCTTTTTATTCAAAATAAAAAATACCAACCCGATTTGCCAAAGGTAGAAGTAGAGAAGCGCTCCTCTTCCTCCTTTTTTCCAAAAACGCATCCAATAAGGCAGATCAAAATATTCAAATGTCAATTGGTTGGCTTGATCCAGGTGATTTTCACTTAGATATTTTTCGATATCTTTTTGGTTATTGACTCTGGTAATAGCTACCACTTTCTGCTGTTTTGCAATTTCAATAATCATATTCCATCCTGTTCCATCTTCTGATCCTTTGTAAGGATTGACGGCATAAGCGGTTACTAAAATGGTTGGTATTTTATGCTTCATGGTCATTGGTTTATTTTAGTTTAGGTAGGAATATTGATGTACCTTTTTAGGTTCAGGGCTTATCGTTTTTTTAATGATTCGAGCTGGAACTCCACCGATCACAGAATTGGCTGGCATATTTTTAGTAACTACGGCACCGGCTGCAATTACAGAATTAGCTCCAATTTCTACTCCGTCAAGGATGGTAACTTTTGCTCCGATCCAACAGTTTTTTCCGATTTTAATTCCTTTTCGGGTAACTCCTTGTAATCGAATTAGAGGATTGCTTTTTCCAAAATTATGATTCTCTGGATGGCAACTAAAATATTGACCAATAATACAATCGTCTCCAATTTCTAAACCACCACCACCTCCTAAATAACTGAATTCTCCGATTCCTACATTATTTCCAATTCGAATAAATTCACCAATTTGATTAAAGGAAGTAGCAGCAATAATCCTAGAGAAGGCGCCAATTTTAACGTTATTACCAAAAACAACAGGATGACGGCTAAGTGCACTCACTTGAACATGATCTTCCAATTGAACCCATTTCCCAAATTTGATATTGGAAAAATTGAAAAATTGAATTCCGCTTCCCAAAAATAAATGAGAGATCCATCTTCCACGGAAAACCAATTTTAGGGTTCTCATTTTTTGAACTAATTTTTTCGATGCTAATTCAACAATCATAAAACTAGAAACGGTTGGATCCAAATGGAAATCCGGATTTTTCAATTTGATAATATTGGTTATGATTTTCTTTATCATCTTACATTGCTTGAACTAATTGTGTAGAAATAAAATGGAGTGTTTTGTCTTTTTCAATATTTTCGATTGAAAAATATTCTTGCGTGTATTCTTTATCAAACGCTGAGAAAAGAGACTTATATCCTTTAGTCAATGTTTGAATAGCTTGTGGCTCTAGTTCTTGTTTTCGTTGTAAAATAATTTCTGTGGGAGCATAGAGGAAGAAATTTATGGCTGGTTTTTGTACAAACCGGTAAAGCCATCTGGGGAGTTTTTGATTCATACGGAGATTGGTTCTTTTAGGGTCAATGATGAAGTCAAAATAATACCGGTCATATAATACTATGTAATTTCGCATTTGATATTTAAAAAAAATATAGCTTCTTCCAAAAATATAATCTGCAAAGTAATAACAGAATCTTAGCAATGAATTTAAACGATTGCCATTGTTTCCTGTTCGTGGTAATCGACTACTAGACCGATTTTCCGCCTGTTTTTTTCCATAAATAAAACTACTTAGAATAGGTAAAATGGAAGGACGATGCCGGATGACCACGGTCTTTTTTCTGAATTTTTTAGAAAGCAAATTTCTAGTCTCTTCTAAGATCGTACTTTTTCCAGCACCATCAACGCCGCTAAAAGAAATTAGGAAACCTCTTTGATTTTTTAAATTTCTAAAGGTATCCCAAAGATAATTGGCTTTGGAAATCAGTCTATTAAATAATTGATTAACTTTTAGTTGCCCGAGATATTTTTTTAGCTTTTTTTCTAAATCTGATTGAAAGGAAGACACCGTTGATAATTCTAAAATATGGGTCTGGTATTTTTGATTAAACTGGTGAATAATTAACGACAAGGATTTGGAAGGTAACTGACTAAAGTATTGCAGGTATTTAGTAGGTACTCCTGCAAAGTTTAATTGATGGAATAAAACGAGGTGCTCGAAAAGACAAAGATCAGTATAAGTTTTTATCCCATTTTTTTCTATTTGTTGGGTTTTTAAATAATCGTTGGAAAGATAAACTAGGTCTTTTCGTACCAATTGATAGAGACAGTCAACTTGAAGAAAACTACCATCTTTAAAAAAGATGAAAAGCTGATTCATAAAACTTTGGGAGTGGTTGGTCACCTTTTGAACATTGGGATGAGACTGCGCATAACGGAGAATAGCGTCCTGATCTTTATCATTCCACCAAATATCCAGATCTGATGAATCTTCAATTTCAAAGATGGTTTCATCAATGAATTTTAAAAGTATATAATCCGATTTTTTCAGATTTACAAACAAGGATTGAATAAACGATTTTCTATTATTAGTCATGTTATATATGGTTTGACTAATAGATTGCTAATTCAATGCCTTTTCGAATATTTTTGTTAAGTAATTGATTATCAATTGTTTAACGGTTTTATAAAAATTACATTTTTCTAGATTTAAGAAATTATTCTAGAAATGAGAAAGGTTTAAGGTTGGTTCGGATTTATAATTAATATTTTGAGCCGCTTCCAACCAAGTGGAAATAAGCCAATGAACTTGATCATGGAGCTTAGGCTGAGAAATATATCTTGGTAGGTAATAGCAAACAATGTATAAAAGGTAAAGCTGAAAGTGTTTTGAATGATCAATAGAATAGGTTGCTAAAATTCGTTGGGCTTTTTTGTATTCTAATTGTTTCTGAAGGTCGTTCCAAATGATGGAATATTTGTCTTTATTTATTAAAATACCTTTCTGAAAAAAGTAGTGATAAAAATCGAATAATAGGGGGAAGTCTGGTTGACTCATTTCCCAATCATAAATATGTAATTGGTCTTTTCCTACATACATATTCCAAGGAGTAAAGTCTCCATGTCCGATTCCTAACGGGACTAAATTAGTCGGGGCGAGGGAATAAAAGATTTTTTCTATTTCCAAATTTAAGGAATGGACTTTTTCTTCTGATAATCCATTCTTGATAGAAAAGGGGGCATTCAAAAATCCGATGCCATCAACAATTGTTTTCCAAAAAGAGCTGGTTTCTAACGGTTTTTCTCGGTAAGAATTTTGGTATAATTCATCTAATGAATTCCAGTGTATCGCTGACCAATGTTGAACTTTGTTTTTTTGAGTGGGCGAAATATTACTTACCATAATTTGATCAGCTTTCTGTT
>CALGJS010000500.1 GCA_937927835.1 uncultured Saprospiraceae bacterium
TATCCATCGGTTGTGATTTACCGGGACGTTCAATTTTCAGTTGAATCTCCGTACCGGGAAATCCTTTGAGGAAATTACTGATCTCGTCGGTAGATTTTCCTTTGGTCTCTTTTCCGTCGATGGCCAGGATTTTATCGCCCGCTTTGAGTCCTGCTTTTTGGGCCGGACAATTGTCGTACGGTTCGATGATCGTCGCATAATCGTCTATCTGACGGATGATGGCACCGATCCCGTTGTATTTTCCGTCGGTGATGTAGCGGAATCCTTCAATTTCTGATTCGGAAATATAGTTGGTGTACGGATCGAGCGACTCTAGCATCGCATCGACGCCCGTGCGCATCAGTTTTGCCGGATCAAGATCATCAACGTAATAGGTGTTAATTTCTTTGTATAGATTGGTGAAAATTTCAATATTCTTTGAAATTTCGAAATACTTGCCGTGATCAGACTTAACATTGGACATAGTAAGGCCAGCCAGCAATACCATTCCTAAAATTTTCAGCCCTTTTGTAGTGGAAATCATATGTTATGTACTTTAGATATCTTATTGTGCACAATGGTTACCTATAAATAACGGTATTCAAGCACAAAAAGGTGTCTAAATTAGCCATTATTTATCATCTGGTAAGACATTTTAACAATGAAATATACCAATTAATAAAGTGAAGTTGTTTAAAAAGTCCAAAATTGGCTGCGAACTGATTAAATTATTCAACTCTTCGCCTTCTTTTCGAATTATTAAACAACTTCATTAATACGGGAGGTATTGAGAAATGAATTAATAATAACTTTTCATTTTTGAATTGACCTTTTGTCTGCTGACTTCGTTAAAAAGCCTCGTGATAGCTAGGCTATCCCTGCGTTTTTTGCCTCTTCAGCAAACAAAATCTCTAACTCAAAAAATCAACTTATTAATACTTCACTTCTGTGGAATTTCTCGGTTGGGGGAATTATAAAACGGGGAGTTAAACTACTTTTATGAAGACTGCATCAGCGTCTTAAGGGAGGACTAGCGGGAGAAGGGGAATTTGATATGGAATATATGGTAAAAATAATGCCAAATAAAAATCCAGCTTATTCTATCTAATGAATAAGCTGGATCAGGAAATTGTTTTTTAGCTACAAACTTATTTATGCGTGTTCCATGCTTCCATTAGCGACAGATACGTATAAGTTTTTGTTTTTAATAATTTCTCGAGAGATAACGATTCGCTGGATTTCGGAAGTTCCTTCGTAGATCTGTGTAATCTTAGCGTCCCGCATTAATCGCTCAACGTGGTATTCTTTTACAAAACCATAACCTCCATGTATTTGTACCGCTTCTACGGTATGTTTCATCGCTACTTCTGAAGCAAAAACTTTTGCCATAGAGCTGGCCATGGTAAAGTCGCGGTGCTGATCTTTTAGCCAAGCAGAACGGTACACCAACATTTTAGCGGCTTCGATATCTGTCGCCATATCTGCTAGCTTAAAAGCAATTGCTTGATGTTGAGCGATGGGTTTACCAAAAGCTTCGCGCTCATTAGCATAAGCAGCAGCCAATTCGTAAGCACCTCCTGCGATACCTAAAGCTTGTGCAGCGATTCCGATTCGACCTCCGCTGAGTACTTTCATTGCGAATTTAAATCCGAAACCATCTTCTCCTAAGCGATTTTCTTTAGGCACCTTTACATCTGTATACATGATGGTATGCGTATCAGAAGAACGAATACCCAATTTATCTTCTTTCGCGCCAATACTTACCCCCTCCCACTGAGCATCTACGATAAAGACATTGATTCCTCGGTGTCCTTTATCCACATCACTTTGCGCCACCACTAAATGAATCCGAGAAGTTCCACCATTGGTGATCCAGTTCTTGGTTCCATTCAGTAAATAATGGTCTCCCATATCGATGGCGGTCGTTCGTTGGCTGGTTGCATCGCTACCTGCTTCTGGTTCAGAAAGACAGAAGGCACCGATATATTCTCCAGTACAAAGCTTAGTCAAATATTTTTGCTTTTGCTCTTCACTACCATGTTTTTCTAATCCCCAACAAACAAGGGAATTATTCACAGACATGACCACAGAACAAGAATTATCAACTTTAGATATCTCTTCCAATGCTAGCACATAGGACATCGTATCCATTCCGCCACCGCCATATTTAGGATCTACCATCATGCCCATAAACCCAAGTTCAGACATCATTTTAATTTGTTCGGTCGGATATTCCATTTTGGAATCACGCTCAATAACGCCAGGCTTACACTGTTTTTGTGCAAATTCTCGGGCCGCTTCTTGTACGGCCAGTTGTTCTTCTGTGAGTTCGAAATTCATAATTGGTATTTAATTTTATTGGTATACGGCAAAGGTCAAATTAGGTTTTAGTAGCTGACTAATTACTTCTCTAAAACTTATATTAGCGAAATTACGCTAAAATGAGGAGATAAGAGAATCTCATGCATTGGTTTTACGGAAAGATGATAAAATAAGGTGGGATATTAGAAAAGCAGCATTGAAACCAATTGTTCCGATACTGCTTTTTAAAAAAATAAAGAAAATTTACCTGTTCATCTTTACGACCTTTTCCACTACTGATGGACCACCGTCTAAAGGTGTCGCACTCAATAAATAAATACCATCTGGATAATCAGCTAAATCTATTGTAGCCTCATTTCCAATAGCTAGTAGCTTTCCTGTAATATCGAAAAGTTGCCAAGTAAAAGTTGATTCGCTTTTCAAGTTAACTAAGCCCATGGTAGGATTAGGGAAGATGGAAAAGCGGATGCTCTCAGATAAAAATTCAGTATTTACAATATCCTTATCACAGGGAGTGTCAGGATAATTTTGATTTCCAAATAAAAGAAGTATTCCATCCACTCTGCCTAAACCCATACCCTCTATCTGGTCCATTGCATAAAAATCAATCCACGGACCAGGAAAGGTGCTAATTATTAATTCGCTCGTATCGGCCATACAAGCCGAATCAGCTAAAGCATTCGGGTCTGTCCACCATTCGAACGCAGTTAAAGGGTTTTGGTGCGGGGTAATAGTTGAATTAACACTACAAACATTATCAAAATCTGTAGGATTCCAGTAAATCTTAAGAGGATAATACCTTTGAGATACATGTAAAATAATACCTCGTTTAAATGGCATACAATTATGATTAGTATCTATTCCACCTTCAGCGACTTCTATTATCTTTTTAGAAAAAACATCTTCTAATGGAATAGGGTTATCATAATAAAAAGCATCTTCACCATGAGAGGCCCTTACCTCAAATACCGAATCCCAGGGAACATTTATATCAACCTCACCAAATTCTGGATTAAAAGAACCATTTGCATCTGGGTCGTGACCGATGACTATGGTATCCCGATTTCCTACTGCATCTTCAAAATACAGGGTGGTTTCGAAGAATGCGGTTTGTTGGGTAAAAGCCTGAAATGGTAACAAGAATAAAAAGAATAAAGTATTTATTCGTTTCATTTTTCATTTGTTTATAAAATAGGTTCAACCTAAATATAAGATTTTTTCAGTTAGAAACGAATCTATGATATTAGAATACATCCTTGTTCTTTATTAGAAAATCATTTTATTTTTTAGCTATTAAGAATTTACTTCGATATTTCATCAAAACAATTCCTGCCACCAAAAGAAATGCACTCAGCATATAAAAAGGATATTTTACACCTATTTCAGTCTGAAAAAATGGGATTGAAAAAATCGCCAGAAAAAATATTCTAAACAAAATATTACTGAGGTTAAAAATACTGATTGCCCGTCCAAAAACCTGATTGGGGATCGTAGAAAATAAATAGGTGGTCCGTAAGATACGAATCCCAGCATTCGTGATTCCAAGGACTAACAACATTAGAAAAAATAACCAAACACTCTTTCCAATTCCTAAAGTCATAAATAAGAGTGCCGTGATAAAGGTCATGATAATAATGCCTGTGGGTGGACTGACATTTTTAAATATCCGACGGATTGCCAGTCCGGCAAAAACGGCACCACTCGCATAAAAAACCTCAGAAGTAGCATACACATTCGCTCCAGCTTGCAGATGCTCATTGGCATATAATGCTCCCAGAAAAAAAGCCTGCAACAATACAGTTACAAACACCGAATAGGAAGCTACTCCAAATAAAAAAAGAAAGGGATGCTCCCGTAAATAATGGTATCCGGTTTTTAGTTCGTGCCAGACGGTATTTCGTTCTTGCTTGCGGGGCTTTAAAGCCTCATAACGTATAAACCAAATGATTAGAAAGCTAACAAAATAGGTACTTGCATCCAATAAAAATATCTCATGAATTTTCCAGGCCATAATACTGAAGGGCCACTCCCACGTCATCCCAAATAACTCGGTTGGTCCGGCCGTGGTGCCTTCCAATAATAGCGCAGCACCTGCTCCCGCCAGAATGGAGGTCAGCTGTCCTTGAATTTCTAAATAAGAAGTGATTTTTCCGTAATATTCTGGTTCTATTATCTCCTGAACAAAAGCGTATAAATTGGGATAGTGAACGGCATAATTTAAAAAAGTCAGTATAAAAACTGCTGCCACAAATTGCCAGGGAAGCGTTCCCCATTCCATTCCCAACATTCCAATCGAAAAAATAATGGTACCACAAATAGTGGTCAGAAAAAGAAAAATTTTACGCCGGTCATAGCGATCCACCATTGTCCCGCTATAAGGAATCCAGAATAAACTGATCAGATTGGTGAGCATATAAACGAACGCAAAGGAGGCCATTTTTTCCTGTTGCGCAAAGTACCAAGGAATGGCTATCATACTAATGCCTTGCGCCATTCCAGAAATAGAATTCGCTAAAAAAAGCAAGAGGAGCGCGCCAGTATTTTTCAATCGAGCACTTTCATCAATGTTCGGAAGGCAATATATTTATTAGGATACCGGGTGGCTACGTCTTTTTGAAGTGCTTTGGCATGATCCCGTTGATAGGTCTGAAAATCTTCCATATTTTTAGAAAAATATTGAAAAGAATAGTTTATCCCACCATCCTCATCATCGTGGAGAATTTCACAAATTTGATACTTAACAAAATAACCAGTTTTCATCACATCAGGGATGTGTACCGTTTTCATCCAGTTGAGCCATTCTTCCGCTACAACTTTGTCTATTTTGATGGTTACATTATATAAAATCACGGTTGGTTGTTTGTTAATTGGTGATTGGTTAAACGGTGTCCCTTCGATTGGATACATCTGATTAATTGATTGATACTGATTAACCGATCCACTGATCCACTCCTCACTGCACGTCATCGCCACGCAGTCGTCTAAAACGCTTTCGGGCCTCAACCGCTAAGGTACTACCTGAAAGATCAATAAACAATCTTTCGTAGAGTGATTTTGCTTTTTCAGCATCATTAAGCTGTTGTTCGTAAAGTTCTGCCAGTTCAAATAATGCATTGTCACCACGAATACCATCTAGATGGTTGTCGACGATTTTTTGGAGAAAATCAGCCGATTGGGTATAGTCTCTTTTTTTCTTATAAATTTTAGCCTTTACATATAGAATATCATCTTCTAAAGCATGCGCTGGAAAATCTCGATTGAGCGAATCTAGTTTGCTAAAAGCATCTTCAAATCTATTTTGAAAAACCAATAAATCAGCATCCGCATAATATTCTAATGCTTGGGTCGTGGTATCCAATCCAGTATTGTCCATAATAAAAATAGAAAGATCCAAAGCATCGTTGGCGATGAGTTTACTGGTTGAGGCTTTTAGTACATCAAACTGGGTTTGAGCCCACTGAAATTCACTGGTATAGTAAGATAGTTTGGCGTTTCTAAAACGTGCCTCGTGCCCCAACAAGTCATCTTTAAATTCTTTATCTACTTGAGAATATAATAGTGTTGATTCCCAAATTTCGCCTCTCATTAAATAAAAATCAGCAAGGCTTAATTTAGCACGCGCCTGTACTGGACGCTTAACACCTGGGTAACTGACCAATTCATCTAACAGTGTAATTGCTTTATCTAAATCGTTCAGATAAAACGCTTCTAAATCTGCTAGTTCGGTAATAATGGTAGCAGAAGTTTTATTGCGACCAAACTCATTTAGAAAATCATTGTATTGTAACTCTAAGGCTTCTAAGTCGGCTCTCTCATAATCAAATCCTGCGACGAGTTTACTTCGGCGTGCACTCAAAGCTTCGCGTTTTGCCTCCACATAATAAGAAGAAGTTTTTCCTTTTTCGGTTACAATATAATCATAGGCTTCAATAGCAGCATCATAGTCTTTGGCATTTTTAGCAATCTCTGCCAACCGATAAATACGACCTCCATTTTCATCTAGTTGACGATCTAAAGCTTTGACTTGACGGAAGGCATTTGTGTAATCTTTGTTTTGAATAAAACTCCAGATCAGTAATTCATTATTATGAGTTGCCTCTTTATTCTCTTGAATTCGAGCATAGAGTTGACCTTGTAATTCGATATATTCGTCGGGTGTCAGATAGCGTTGAAAAAGCGTTTTCATACTATTTAGACGACTTGGATTATGATCTAAACTGCTGAGATAATTATCGATCATTTTTTCGGAGTGGTCTCCTTTTCTTCGGTAAAGATCTCCAAGATTATAGGCGAATTGTTTTTCATCTTTTAGAATATCTCCACCTCTTTCGTAGGTTTGGATGGCAAGATCATATTTTTGTAAATTAATAAAAGCATTGGCCAATTTTGTTATTTTAAAACGATCTGCCTCTAATTTATTAATGGCTTTTTCGTATTGAGCCTTGGCATCATCGTCTCGGTATTGCTTTTCGAATAAGTTCCCATACGTAACATACAATTGCATATTATCGGGTTTCGCTTTGATTTGTTTTTTAATTATCTGCTCACTTTCATCGTAAGCTTCTAAATAAATAAGCGATTCAATATATTTATTGAAATAATAGTCATTGCCATTGTTCTTTTCATAGAGAATTTTAAAAAGACTGCTGGCTTTTTCATACTCTCCATTTTGAAAATATTGCTGTGCCAACTGTGGATCTTGAGCCTGTAGGTTTAAAATACCGGAAAACAGAACAATTAAAAGTAATATAATGCGCATAGGTTCATCAATTTTGTACCTACATCAAACGAATTACGACGCTAAAAGTTGCCCGAGAGGATGTGCGGATTTATTGATGTGCAGATTATTTGATTGGTAGATGTGTGGATTCGTGAATGTGCGGATGGGTAAATGCGAAAATTAGTAAAATTGCCTTCCCTATTAGCTAGTACATCAGGATCTAAAAAATGATAGCTTAGGGAAGGCAAGTTTTGTCAAGTTAATTCAACTTATACTTTACTGGTAGATTAAAATAAACTTTAACTGCCCGACCTCGTTGTCTACCAGGTGTCCATTTTTCTCCCATATCGTTCATGGTTTTGACTACTCGTAATGCCTCTTTTCCGCAGCCTCCTCCAATCTCTTTGAGGATTTCAGGTGCTTTTACATTGCCTTGTTCATCAATATAAAATCGAACAACGACGGTTCCTTCAATCCCTGTTTCGCGAGCAAGGGTTGGATAGTTTATTTCGTTGTAAATGTATTTTAGCATGGCTTGCTGTGCACAAGCCTTTCGTTCTGTTTTATCAGACATATCTTCACAACCTGGAAATCTAGGCATTTCTTCTACTACGGTATGTACGATTTTCACTTCTGGTTCTACCTTTTCTGGTAACGGAGGTGGTGCGACAGGAATTACTTTTTCCACTACTGGTTTGGGTGGTGCTACTGGCAATTCGGGTTCAATAATGGTTGGTTCTACAAATTCAACCTCTGTGACTATTTCTTCCGGTGTGACTACTTCAGGGATCAGGATTTCAGGGAGAGGTGGTGGTGGCGGAGACTTTTTTTGAATAGTCCGGTCAACTGTTATTTCCAGGTCACCACCGTCTTCACTACTGACCTCATAGCTAGGTTTTTCATAATCATAAGTAGTCCAGCTAAATGCTAAAATAGTCATAGAAAGTGCGGTTAGTAATCCAATATTAAAAAAAGTACCACTCATTTTAAAAGTATTTACCAAGGCGTATTTATTCCGCTCTAAGAGATTTTGACTACCGGTTGGTACGTTCTTTTTTTGGTATTGAATATATTTTCTAATTCCGAAAATAAAGGTCAAAATTATTCCAGAGATGACTAATAGCGATAGGAATAGCGCATCGCCGGTGACAGCAATAAAATTCATAACAATATTTTTAAGGGTGATAAAAGAATACTGTTTAGGGAAACAGTTGTCATTTAAATAGATGCAGAAAATCTAAATTTTGGCGGAGAACATTTTGATTTTTTTGAAAAA
>CALGJS010000501.1 GCA_937927835.1 uncultured Saprospiraceae bacterium
GCAATTACCATCACAAAGCGTATTGACAACTGGTGGTGCGCTAGGATCGTTATTATCTATATAAGTAATTTTAACCGGAGGGACATTATTGATAACAACTACAGTGTTGTTTTCATCAACGGAATGATATATACTATTACAAGCCGTTGAACTTGTATTTGTGTTGAGTGGAATGACTACGGGAATTGGTGAAACACGAACTTTTGTTGGATCATTTCCAACTAATAATTCTTGTGTATTTTTCCAATCATCATTTAATTTTCCATTTAAATAAATAGACGGTTGAGATAAATCAAGACTAATTCCTGAAGGCAAATTTAAATCGACTAAGTCTAGCGTAGCGGTAATGTCCTGAATCGCATTGATATTGTTATTATCATTTACAACATTGATAAATTCACCATCTTCTAATTCGTTGATATTGATAGCAGACCAAGCTACTAGATGAGTAGGTTCGCCATTTTCGGTATCGCCAAAAGTATAAGTGTAAACTCCTCCATCTTCTTCAGAACCATATTGGCCAATATAATATTTATCACCAAGGATGTCTTTTAATCTTTTTACGGCATACCAAGATTCCTTCTTCCCAGATGGATTTGGTTCTATATCTTTTAATTCATCTAATGAAATATCGGTAGTTTGAGCTCTGTCTGTGTCTATCAAACCATTAGAAAAATAAAGTGGATTCGCCCAGTCGTCGAGCAGGCCATAAAGCATGGTTTTGTTAACTCCCCACCGATTCATCACTAACGTAGATCGAACGATGTAGGCAGCTTGTGCGGTACGACCAACAATCTTTTGAGTTACTCGATCAATCAATCTTTCTTCATTATAATCGTACTTTCGTCCATCTAAACTGATGGCCACTAGTTCGTCATAATTATCTATTTCATCACAACCACCATATTCATTTACCCTTCCTTCCTTGCAAGGAAAATAAAGTCGTGGTTCATAATCAGAATTCCAACCATATTCTGTGGCGTTTACTTTTCGTGTTCCCGCAGGCATGTTATTGTTTACCCATTCTGAGATATTTTTATAAGCCATAAAACCATTATTGGTTCTTTCTGGATGATTGATTAAAGTGTTGGCATCTATATCACAATAGTCGGTAAAACTATAATTGTGAACGCCGACACCTTCCGACAAAGCATTTCGCAATGGGCCAAGATCGACGATGGAGTTTCCTTCATTACCAATCATGGTACCCGCATAATCTAAGAGTGATCCACGATGAAACTCAGAACCAGTACTCGCATGTCCTTGAAAGGCAGCGCTTGCTAGTTTAATTCTGAAATCGGTAGGATGATCGTAATAGTCAACAAAAGCTTCGTACATTCCTTTGATGTATGCACGGAATCCTTCTATTCCTAAGTCTTCTCCCCAAGGTTCATTTCCGAGTTCAAGAACACTTACAATTGGCGTTGGTGCGAAATCTCCATTTGAATTTTTAGGATCATATACTTTTAGAAAAGCAGTTGCCCAATCTTTACCTCTGTCGGTTATTTCGTTGACGACTTGATTTATGTTTGAAGACCCATTACTATGCGCTTCTTCTGAAATTTCTTCTACGGTCCACCATTTATCTGGAAATACTTTTCCGTGAGATATTTCTATCGCTACTTGTACTTCAAAACCTGCCTCAAATATGGGTAAGATTCTTACATAGTTTTCTGTGAGATGCGTAGACCGATCATTGACTTTGATGAGTTCATCAAAACTAAGCGGACCAAGATTTTCCGATGTTCTAGGATTCGTACCATCATCGTAATCTTTATTTTGACTATAGAAAAAACGAATGATCGGACTGGTAGCCATAACATCGGCTAGCAGAATAGAATCTTGATTATAAGAATAGTTAGGAATGTTTCCAAAAAATCGCTCAATATCAAAACCGGCATTGATACCAATGGTTTGATTTAGGGTGTTGGAAGTTCGTGCGAGGTCTGATGTTCCTGTAATTTGTTGACAATCCTGACCTAAAATGGGGGAAACACAAGGGCTGCCTATTATGCATAGGATGAGCCAGATGAAAGTGTGTTTCATAAATAAAATTTTTAAGAAATTTATAAATGGTTGTGATTCTGTCTCAGGAGAGGGGTAAACAAGACTTTTAAACAAGTCCATTTTGAAATCAGACAATGCGCGATTTAGAAAGATAGCTGCAGCTACTTTACCGATAAGCAAACAAATGGTGATGTCAAAATGGGCCGTAAAAAGGATTAATTATTTAATTCCTAAGGCACTTGATGTGGGGGAAAGGTTAGGTTGGTTCGGGGGAGGTAAATAACAAGGGGAGCGTTATAAATAGAACTATGTGTGTCATTCCAATACTTTCGATCTTGCAAGAAGTAGACCAATTTTTTTTGGTGTTGAAAAGTTGAATCGTTGATGTGTTGAATCGTTTAAATTTTTAGGTGTTAATTACCTTTTTACAAAACAGATCAGAAAAAATATTTTTTCAAAAAAACAAAACCTAAATAATAGACACAACGATTCAAAGATTCAAAGACACAACGATTCACGGTCTACTCCTGAAATTACTTGACACAAAATTACGAAGAATTGTGACTAAGTTTAAAAGTAGAAGACAGGTTAGGTATTCAGCAGCCTACAAAAAAAGTATAGTAAAGGAAGTATTGTCGAGCCACGATCCGTTAACGGTGATCGCCAAACGTAATAGAGTTGGTGTTAGTTCGATTAATCGTTGGTTAGACAAGTATGAGCAAGAATTTATTTCTACCTTAGTGGTTAAACAAGAGGTAGAAAAAATGAGTAAACCACG
>CALGJS010000502.1 GCA_937927835.1 uncultured Saprospiraceae bacterium
TATCCAGTTGAGCTATGGGACCATTTTTCTTTAATATATTCTTTTCCGCTTCCGGATTTTAAGTATTACTGGATGAATTCGCAAATTTACACCATTTTTTCAATAATCAAATAAATCTGCCTAAAAAATAAACCCTAATCCGTACTTTTAAGTTCCATTTGCAGAAATAATTTTAGAAGTTTATAATCAACTTCGGATTCAACATAAAAATACTATGAGTAAAATTACTAATGTCAATATCCATCCTTCTTGGAAGGAAGCCTTATCCAATGAATTTTCGCAGCCTTATTTCTCGGCAATCAAGCAGTATTTGATCCAAGAAAAGCAGGCTGGAAAAGCCGTTTATCCACCCGGAAAACTCATCTTTAATGCCTTTGATGCGACTCCTTTTGATCAGGTCAAAGTAGTCATTATTGGACAAGATCCTTATCATGGTCCAGGTCAAGCGATGGGACTTTCTTTCTCTGTTCCGCGTAATGTTGCTATTCCACCTTCGTTGGTCAACATGTACAAAGAATTAAATACCGACCTTAATCTTCCCATTCCTAATCACGGTGATCTGACCGATTGGGCAAACCAAGGCGTCTTTTTGCTGAATGCTTCCTTGACCGTTCTTGCTCGACAAGCGAATAGCCATCAAAAGATCGGTTGGCAGAAATTTACGGATGCTGTTATTCGTACCCTCAGCCAAAAACGGGAAGGAATTATCTTTCTACTTTGGGGTGGCTTTGCCAAAAAGAAAGCCAGCCTCATCGATAAATCTAAACATCATGTCCTGACTTCCGGCCATCCTTCTCCGCTTAGCGCAAATCGTGGTTATTGGTTTGGTAATAAACACTTTTCTAAAGCAAATAAGTTGTTGGAAGGACAAGGACTAGTTCCAATTGACTGGGAGCTAAAATAGCTTTTTGGTGATATCTTTTTTTTGCTTTTAATAGGTTTTTGACTAAAATTATAGGGCTTTTTTTTTCTCATTTTAACGAGGCCCTCCGCCGAAAAACGTTTACTAAACTTTTAAAGTTTAGTAAACGTTTTTCGTCTTCGTCCTCCCGTAATTCTCGTTTTTCGTTCTTTTTTCAACCTAAAACTCCTGTCGATCCACGGACCTTTAAGCATATTCGACTTGCTAACTGGCTGTTTCTCAGCTTTTTGATAAAATAAATCTTCCTTTTCCTCAGTTCTTGGTATAATTTTAGAAACAAACTAAAGATATATCACAATACTATAAATGAGTAAACTGCTACTTCCCATTATCTTTCTTTTTGTTTTCGGAAACCATTCTGAAAAAGAAAATTCTACGTTACCAGGTCTTAAAAATTCAGTAATTTTACCCATCGAAAATTCATTTCACGATTTAGCTGAAAATACGCCAGGAACCGTCTATAGTTTACGACGCGGTTGTTCTCATAATGATTATTGGCAAGATCCACCTTTATTCAAGGCCTTGAATTTGGGCTATATCTATATTGAGGCAGATATTTTGCTGATAAAAGATCGTTTGGTAGTGGCACATCGTCGGCCTCTTTTTCCTAAAAAGGCCAAGGATCTGGAAGCGTTATATCTAAAGCCACTATTCGAAATCTATCAAAAACAAGGGTATTTTTACAAAGATCATTCTTCGCCAATTTTTTTGATGATCGACATCAAGACCGAGGCAGAAACTACCTACGCTAAGTTGCTTGAAATGATCGAACCTTATAAGTCAATGTTGACCAGCTTTGTCAATGGCGTAGAAGTCCCTGGTGGAATCACCCTGATAATTACAGGTAATCGACCCATCGAAACCATCGCTGCAGAATCTGAACGGTGGGCTGCTATAGACGGACGACCGATTGATTTAGGAAAAGGATATCCCGTCAATCTAATGCCAATGGTCAGCGAAAAATACAGCACCATCCTTGGCTGGACAACGACCTTCGGAACTAAAAGCCCTAGAAATATTCTAAAAGTCCAAGATTTTGTTGCTAAAGTGCAATCTGAAGGCCGCCTAACAAGACTCTGGAAAATCCCTGAAAAAGTAGAGGCCTGGAACTGGCTTACCTACCACGGAATAGACCTCCTCAATACTGATAACTTACCCAAGTTACATAACTACCTGCGTAGTGCCCAATCAACACCAGACTTTGCTAAAAAGAACAAATAATTTCCTAGATCTTTCTCTCTGACAGTCTGATTAAACCTTTCCAAAAGCATGTAAATTTTATTGACTCCGTAAATCTGGCAGATCCACTTTGAAACGCTACTGCCTAGGTCAATTTTAACTTTTGTCCCATCCCAAGAAATTTTCTATATTTACAGTGCATAAAACAACCGAGAGCACATAAGGTCATTGAATATTCTAAAACTAGAATAGACAAGCCTAACCGTCCCTCCATAAACTAGATTCCCAATACACTTTGAGTCAGCTAACTGAGCAAGAAATTATCCGAGCGGCCTTACCGTTTATCCGGTCCCATTATAAGTTTCGTCCCCGAGGCGAAATGATTATGGAAACACGGTATGATGTAGCAACGACTGGTGGTGTAATTGCAGATGGTTACTTGGCCTTTGATACTGAAGAAGGGGAACCTTTTATCGTTACTGTGGAATCCACTTCCCTGACTACCCGTGATGAGGTTATCTATGCCACTCAAAATAAAATTCTCAACTGGGATAGCTTGGCTTGCACTTCACTAGTGCTGGCTGCCGCCTATGCGTACTATCACCACCAAGGATATAATATTGCGCAATTGTTAGGAGAAATTCCGACGGTTTTAATCATTACCGGTGGATTCTGTATTGGTTTATTTCTATTTAGAATTTTGTTGGGTTGGATGCGTCGGTATCGATATATTTATGCCATAGAGCAATTTAAACAATACGATGCCACGGAACAATGGATTGCTTTGGGAGAAGATGTTTTTGCTTCCCATGTTGCCAAAGATTTTGTGGAATTGAAAGAGCAATGCGTCGACAATGGTTTTGGTTTGGTCATGGTAAATATTAATTTAGACGTCCAACTCTTAATTACTCCTTCACGAGATGCGGTCAACGAAAATCGTAAAGGAGTTGTTTTTGAAGATCAAACTACGATTGTCAAAGCTACCCGTAGTAAGCAAATGAAAAAATGGTTTGGTGATAAGACGAGTCGACTTAGTAAGGCTAGACCTACCGTTGGATTGAGTAGATATCGTGCTGGATTCTATAAGCAATTGTTAACCATGATCATCGGACTTTCGGTCATCACTGGAATTTTCTATAAAGAATGGAAAGATAGTCCTATTGCTTATGTCGATGAGGATCAATATCAACGCGACCAATTGATTAAATCTAAGGATATTCGAAAAGAGAAAGAAGGTTATTTTATAGAGAAGGGCCTTCATCTTAATTGGGATTCGATTACTGGAAATTATTTAAGCCTAGAGGAATCTATTTGGGAAAACGACGCGCCAGCCACGAGTACGATTGTCTATACGGTTGATGACTTGCTAGAGTTAGATGCCAATCCTAAATCAGGAAAAGAATCTTCCACTCAAATAGTAGTGGCCACCAAAGATGGTGTGTCGACTAGTTATGATTGTGAACGTTTTTATAATTTTAAAGGAGCCTTGTTTTTAGTACAAGATGGCGTCTATAGTGGATTATCTATTGCACAACGACGATTAAGATTATTGTCCAATGCAGGATTTGACGCGAGCATTCTTTGGCTAGGTTGTTTTGGAGAAGAACAAGAATATGTGGTTTATTATCAACTAATGTTTCCAGAACGATCGGAAGCAATGTCAAAAGCCAAGGCGATCATTCGTGATCTTAAACGAAAAGAAATTCCTTATGGAACACTTAAAATTCGAACCCTTCGAAAATCTCCTTCCTAAGCGATGATCAAAGATACTTCGCGCTCGAATGCTGTTTGGAACCTAAAATTACTTTCTACCAATGCTCGGTTGGATTGGATTTTTCGAATGGTACTATTGGGCCTAGGACTCCAAATGCTACTTTCCTTTTCACTTTGGTGGGCACCGAATGGCATCCTACCTTATCTTCCAATTTTCTTTACCGAAGGTCAATGGTTAGAACAATCTTCCTTGGTTTTATTTCCGGTATTTTTATTGTTGATTGTTTTAAATTTAATCTTTTCAAATAACCATACCGCTCTTATTTTACTTTTGGTAACTGGAGTATTATTAGTGTTTGGAAACATTCATCGATTACAAATTTGGTTTTATTTTTATGGATTAATCCTATTTTTATTTCTTTGGAAAAGAAAAATTTCTAATAAAATTCTTTTGACAATTGTTCAAGGGATGGTCGTCGGAGTTTACCTTTGGAGTGGTTTTCATAAATTCAATATTAATTTCGTAGAAGATATCTTTCCTTGGTTGATCGAACCATTGGGCTGGACTAGTTCTTCTGGTCTTGCATATGTCGCTGCTGGAGTAGAAGTATTGTTAGGACTGGGACTTCTTTTTCGACCAACGCGTAATTTTTTTGTTTTTGGAAGCTTCATTTTCCATCTTATTATTTTGGGATTATTAGGGCCACTTGGTCATAATTGGAATGTCGTCGTTTGGCCTTGGAATGTAGTTATGCCCATTTTGCTTTTCTTTTTATTTTATAAAACGGAAGAGATTAAATTAGAAAAAATTACTGATTTTTTTCGATTGTTTCCAATGGGAATTTTTGTCTTATTCTTAGTTTGGATACTTCCTGCCTTTAACTATACCGGTATAACTCCCGAGCAAATCTCCTTTAAAATGTATTCAGGGTCTCAACCAGAAGTGGTGCTTTATTTTGGAGAAAAAGATAGAAGGCTGGTTGGTGATCACCCAACGGTCCATGGAGTTTTACCTACTAAAACACTTCCAAATTATAGAGTAGAATTAGACGTACTTGCTTCCGCTGAATGGGGCACACCTTTATTTATAACGCCTTTAACTGCCAAAAGAATTCTTCACCAATTTTGTCAAAAAATGCAACGTCCGGATGAAGGAGGTCTACTTTATTTGGCCAATGATGATTTTGTAGAGATGCCGTGTGAGAAGAAGAATTAAGGGCTGTTCAATAAACAAGCAAAAAAGTGTTACTTAAGTAAGCTCTACATTTTTCGAGACAGCATCCACTAATTCCGTTTTAATTTTTACGATAAAGGTACTGCCATTTCCTTCTCTGGTGTCTTTGGAAATATCAATTGATCCTTCATATTTCATTAATAATTTTCTGCAAAAGGCCAGACCCATGCCTGAGCCGGTGTACGCTTTTCGATTGTTCAGGCGGGCAAACATATCAAAAATTTTCTGATGGAATTGTGGATCTATCCCAATCCCGTTATCGGCGATTTTAAGGATCAGATATTCTTTTTCGTAATGGCTGGATATTTTAATAATTGGTATATCGCTTTCATTATATTTTAGACCGTTTTCAATCAAATTTTTTAGTACTGTTTTTATGACATATGGATAGTAGGAGATAGTTGGAAGGTCTTGGTAAACGAATTGGATATTTCTTTCGCGAATAGTACTGAAGAGTAGGATTTTTACATCTTCCAGAATTTCGGATAAGTCGGTAGGTTCTTTTACGGCCTCCTTACTGGCGTCTAGTTTAGAGTATTGTAAAATGCTGTTGATCAGGTCGGCCATTTGGAGATTACTCTTTTCGATGAATCCAAAGTATTCTTGAAAGTCTTCTTTGCTTAAATTATCACCTCTTCTTTTGATGAGCGAAATAAAACCTGAAATATTCCGAAGTGGTTCTTTTAGGTCATGGGAAGCGATATAAGCAAACCGTTTTAATTCGGCATTAGATTGAATCAGTTGTGAGTTTATTAAGTTGAGTTCTTCTGTTCTTCTTTTTACCTCTTTTTCCAAATATATTTTTGTTTTCTGGTCTTTTTTCCTGTATAAAGAAAGCATAAATGCGATGGCCATCAAAAAGGCGGAAGCAATACTAATGATTCCGATAATCAAGGTTTTTTGTTTTAATTCGGATTGCTGTATTTTTTTTTCTTTGATCAAGGAAGCGTTTTCGATCGCCTTCTCTTTTGATTGAAAACTAATCTCCAATAGTGCAAATTCGTCCTTTTTATCTTTTTCTTCAATACTATCTTTTAAGCTGACAAATTTACGGTGTTCAGAAATTGCTTCCTGATAGTTTCCTCCTTTCTCAAATGCTTTACCTAGTAATTCATGTAATTCAGGGTAAGGATACTTAATTGAGTTAGCGATTTTTAGTCCATCTTTAGCATTTTGGATAGCTGTTGCATAGTTGTCTTGTGTTAGATAGACTTCTGCTTTGGAATAAAAGTTTCTTAGTAGGATATCCTGAAGGTCATAATCCTGACAATATTTGATGGATAAATTATAATATTTAAGAGACTTTTTATATTGCTTTTGGTCGAAGTAAAGATCTCCTAAACTGTTATAGCATTCTGCAATAAAACCGTAATCGGTATCCTTAAGAACGATCTCTAAGCATTTGAAAAACTCTTCTTCCGCTTTTTTATATTTTTTTTGCTCCGTTAAAGTGACACCACGATTGAGATAAACGATAGCCAAATCGTAAGGATTTCCTGTTCTTTCGGCAAAATTGTATGATTGATTAAAATAGTTTATTGCCTGATCATAACGACCCTGGGTTAAACTTAATAATCCAATATTGTTAAGCGCACTTTCCAGAAGGTCGTCGTCTTTCAGACTTTTCGCTAAATCGTGCACTTCCTGGAATTGTTTTAATGCTTCTTCAATTCGGTTATATTTCCAATTTACAAGTCCTAACCCATTGATGGAATGTGCGATAGACAAGCTGTCACCAGGTGTTCTTTTTAGATTGACTGCTTGCGTAAAAAGGCTGAATGCTTTGAGAAATTTTCCTTTATCATAATAGTTGAAACCCAATATCAACAAAGCCTCCTTCTCCATTATGCCTAGCTTTTTTTCTTTTGCAAATTGGATGGATAATTCTCCATAATATTTGGTAGAATCAAAATTTGTATATAAATAGTGATTAGACAGGTCGATATAATTCAGGCATCTAATACTATCATCCATTTCAATTAAAATCCTGGTTTTCAGGCTATCTACTACGGAAGCAGAAATGTTGATAGAAATACTAAAACAAGATAAAACCAATAAAAGGCGAAATATCATATAATTTGGAGTTTGATATTTCTACGAAACTGACAAATGATGGTTGCATTAACAAGGAATAATTATGCTTGGATTGAGTAACTTAAAAAAACTATAATTTTAGTTAAACCGCTATTAAATCAACAATAGGGTGCACCTTCGCACTTGCGTTTTGCGTGTTTTTGACGAAAGTCAGGCCTCAAACAAAAAAAAAGCCATCCTCACGGACAGCTTCTCTTATTTGCTTAGGTTGTTTTTTTTACTGCAGTTCCACTACAAAACCATCCATTTTTTTTCGCTTTTTCATACTGCGCTTATAGTTTTCAGCTTTGCTTTTATCTTCAAAGGCACCAAGTACTAATTTGTAAATCGGCTTGCCATCTTTAGCGATATCGACATTTACATAAACCTCATCAAACCATTTACTTTGGTACTTAGTCACAAGGTTCATCATTCCGTCGATGTCTTTTACTGCGGCTACTTGAACACCGTAAAGTACCGTTTTTTTGTTATGCTCTAGGACTTCGATTTTATAAGATTTTCCAGTAGTAAATTTACTAGCTGGTTCTAAAGCAAGAACGCCAGATTTTTCTGGAGCGGCTTTTCGTTTACGAGTTGCTTTTTCTTTTACTTCTGGTGTACGGATTTTCTTTGGTTTATCATAAGACTTAGGTTTTTCTGGTCCTCTTTCTACTAATTTATTATCTGTCACCAAAGGCTTGCTCGGTGGAACATTGGTTTTAGGTGTTGCCGATTTTGCGGTTGAAGAAGAAGGAACTTTTAATGTTGGAGTAGGAGGTAAGCTAGAAGATGGCGCCGTTGCAGGTTGACTATCTGCAAAAGAAGGATTTTGATCTCTCTTACCAAGTACTTTTACGGTAACTTCCGCTAGGCCATCCTCATAAAGTCCAAGTGCTTCACCAGCTTTACCAGAAAGCTCTACAATTCTACCACTAATATAAGGACCTAGGTCATTGATTCTGATTTTTACAGAACGGCCATCGTCTACTCGTGTCACTTGTACAATCGTTCCAAAAGGAAGCGTTTTGTGGGCACCAGTCATCTTGCTTTTGTCATATTTCTCGCCACTTGCGGTCTTACGCCCTTGAAAAGAGTCAGAGTAGTAGGATGCGATACCACGTTCTTGAGCGGAAAGTATGGGCGTTAAGAATAGAAAGAATAGTACGAGTAAATTGTAGTTTCTCATTATTGTAAGTTTTTAAAAAATTGAAAGACTTTAGGATTTAGAAATAGGTGTTACTCAAAATCTAAAGAATTTCTGTGTTTCACAGTTAAGTTCTAGTATAGTGTTTTAGACGTAAATCAAACTTAAAGTTACCGTTTTATGGGATAATAGGCAAAAAAAGGGGGTTCTTCTATTGTTTTGAATGAAAAATAGGGGTTTCTACCCTAAAATAGTGCGTGTGTTTCCTCTTCATTTTTAGTAAATTTGTGGAAAATTCAGGAACCTTCCCTATAAAGGGACTGTTCATTAACGAGAACGGTTTTTTTTTTGATAAAAACTATATTATAATGAGTAAGCACGGAAGGGTATTAGTGGCCATGAGTGGTGGAATCGATAGTACGGTTACCGCCATGATGCTTCATGAACAAGGATATGAAGTGGTTGGGATTACCATGAAGACCTGGGATTACGCCAATTCTGGTTCTTCCAAAAAGGAGACAGGTTGTTGTAGCCTCGATTCGATCAACGATGCCCGTCAGGCAGCTGTTGATATGAATTTTCACCATTTTATTGTTGATATTCGAGAAGAGTTTGGGGATTATGTGATCGACAATTTTGTGGATGAATACATAGCGGGTCGTACACCAAACCCTTGTGTGTTGTGTAATACACATATCAAGTGGAGTGCTTTACTAAAGCGAGCAGATTCATTGGATTGTGAATTTATTGCGACGGGACATTATGCCAAAATAAAAGCGTCCAATGGTCGAAAGTTTATTAGCAAAGGAAAGGACGAACGAAAGGATCAGTCGTATGTATTGTGGGGATTGAGTCAAGATTGTCTGGACCGAAGTCGGTTTCCTTTAGGACCTTATAGCAAGCCCGAAGTTCGACAGATGGCGAAAGATTTTGGTTATGAAGAATTGTCCAAGAAAGGGGAGAGTTATGAAATCTGTTTTGTACCAGATAATAATTACCGAAACTTTTTAAAGCATCGGGTGGATGGATTAGCGGAGCGAGTTGCAGGAGGTAATTTTGTTAGCACAGATGGAAAAGTTATAGGTACGCACGAAGGGTATCCTTTTTATACCATTGGACAACGGAAGGGACTTGGTGTCGCTTTTGGAGAGCCGATGTACGTCACAGAGATTCAGCCAAAGACCAACACCGTAGTATTGGGGCAAGTAAAGGATCTTTTAAGAAATGGAATGCAGGTTGGTAAGACGAATATTATGAAGTATGATCGAATTCCAGAGGGAATGGAAGCGGTAACGCAAATCCGTTATAACTCTCCAGGTACGCTTAGTAATATTTTCCAAAATGATAACGGCAATATTAATGTAGAATTCCTAGCCAACGTAACTGGTGTTGCGCCTGGTCAGTCTGCGGTATTCTATGAAGGCGATGATGTATTAGGAGGAGGCATTATTTTTGGAAGTAGTTTAAAGTAGCTTTTTAGGTTTAGCTTAATTGTTCGCTTGTCTTTTTATATTGAGACGTGGACTGGATTGAGGAAAATGTTTATTTTGCTATTTGCTATTTGCTATTTGCTATTTGCTATTTGCTATTTGCTATTTGCTATTTGCTATTTGCTATCTTTTTTTTTAAGCGATAACACAAAACACAATTACCTCTATATGAATATCAAATCCCTCGCTTTTTGGTCGTTTGGTCTTTTGCTACTTTTAGGAGTCGCTTGTAAAAACAGCCAAACACCACTAGATATTGAGCCTGATACTAGTCAATCATATTTTCCTTTAGAAATTGGTAAGTATTTGATTTATACCGTTGATTCTGTCTATTATGGAGAGGATGTTCCTTCAGATACGGTTAGGATTATGGTAAGAGAAGAATTCACGGATACCTTGCGAGACAATGAAGGAGAACTTTTTTATCGAGTAGAACGATCAGAGCGTGCTGATCCTAATGAGCCATGGGTGATCAGTCAAATTTTAGCGGTTAAACGAACCAATACACAGGCCGAACGATTGGAAAACAATCAACGATTTATCAGTCTTACATTTCCTTTTCGCAAAAATGAAACTTGGAATGGAATCGGATTCAATTCTGATTCTTTGCTTGTGACGGTAAGAGGAGAAGTGCTTGAGATTTATAAAGATTGGGATAGTCAGTACGACGAAATTTTTGTTCCGCAGCCGGTCAATACTTTTCTTTTTGATTCCACCGTTTCGGTTTTTCATGCCAATAGTAATAACTTTATTGAGCGACGATTTAACAGAGAAGTCTATGCTAAAGGAATTGGATTGGTTGTCAAAGAAATGGAAATTCTAGATTCTCAATTGAGTAATGGTGAACGGGTTTGGCCCGATGATGCGGAAAAAGGATTCACCCTTCGACAAACCCTTATCGAACATAATTAACCGAGATTGAAAGACAATATACAAGTTGGAGTTACTCGTAAACCTTTTGGCGTAAATGGGCAATTAAAACTACACATAGAACCTAGCTATTTAGAAGATGTTCTCAAAGCCGATGTTTTGTTTTTGGAGATCGGCGGTCAGCAAGTCCCTTACTTTATTGACGATTTTCAAGACGTTGGAGGTTTGGTGGTGCACTTCGAAGATGTCGAAAGTCGGGAGCAGGCTGCTAAGATTGTTTCCCGTCCTGTCTTTCTCCGATCTGGAGATATTATTCCAATGGAAGAAAAAGAAATTCCATTAGAAACCATAGAACCACATCTTAAGTATTTACACTACCAAATAGAAGAAGTAGAGCTTGGAAAGATTGGAGAGATTATCCGAATTGAAATTTTTCCTCAACAAGAAATGGCTTTTGTTGATTATGAAGGACGAGAAGTAATGATTCCGTTGCATCCATCATTTGTAGTAAAAGAGGATAAAGAGAATCGAGTGTTGACTTTGGCGTTGCCAGAGGGGATTTTGGATATTTGATGAGTGGATTGATTGGTGTGCGGATATTTGGATTTCATTAATGCTAAAGTGTTTTGACAAAGCTTGCTTATTTCTTCAAGAAACTACCTAACTCTTATACGCCCCAAACCGATAATATTTAGGTCTAGAATCAATACGGACATGTAACCAATAAACACCCAAACCAGCTGTACTTAACCAAACCATTTTTTCTCCAATTTCTTGTTCATAAACTGCTGCAGTTGTCCGCCAAAAATCTCGCACTTGATCTATAGGTGCATTTCTGATAAAAGCTGCTAAATGCGCATAATGACTTGGATCATTGAGAAGGGTAGGAACGACTAACTGAGCATCGCCACCAAGATTCGGAAAGCTTACTACCTTTTTTTCTTTTGTAAAATATTTTTGAAAAGTAAATTCGTCAGCTTTGACGTTTGGTAAGGAATTGCTTTTTACCAAAACAAATTCGAAGTCCTTATCTACCTTTTGTATACTAACAGGTTTTACCTCCCAAAAAAATGCAGTATGTTCGCTGGACTTTAGAAGGTCAATATAAAAATCAATGAATTCATCAGAGTTTTTTAGATAAGAAATCCATGAACGATAACTGATTTTTTTATCGTCTTTTAGAATTTTATACTTAGTTATTTCAGGAGAAATATTTTCATTAGTGGCTTTAAACATTTTAATTTATCTCGTTTCTATTGATCTCAGATTTTTCATTCATTACTTCACAAAACACAAATTCTCTTTATCCGATAAGCTTTCATCATAGACATATCCATTCACTTCTAATCCATATAAACCATTGACGGATTTAATCTTATTTTTTACGATCAAGTTGGTCATCGCACCACGTGCCTTCTTAGCATTAAAGGCAATTACCTTTAGTTTTCCATCTCTATTTTCTTTAAAGTGAATATTTACAAGTGGGCCAGTTAAGCGATCTTTTTGAACGGACTTCATATATTCCTGCGAAGCTAAATTTAGGAAAACTTTCGATTTAGACTTTTTAAAATCTTCGTTTAATAAATCTGTAATTCGGTCGTCCCAGAATTCGTAAAGGTTTTTAAGCTTCCCTGTTTTTAATTTAGTTCCCATTTCAAGACGGTAGGGTTGCATGAGATCGAGTGGCTTTAAGAGGCCATATAACCCGGATAAAATCCGAACATGTTTTTGGGAGAAGTTTAGCTCCGATTTATTAAAAGTATCTGCCGCTAGTCCAGTATATACGTCGCCTTTAAAAGCGAGGATGGCGGGTTTTGCATTTTCGGTGGTAAATGGAGTGGTAAATGATTTGAATCGTTCCACGTTTAAAGTGGCAATATTATCACTGACTTTCATCAGTTTTTTTAGGTCACCTGCTTTCTTTTTTTTGAGTACTCCAACCAGGGTTTCGCTATCCTTTAATAGTCGAGGTTGAGTTGCGGTCGGATGTTCTACGGGGTTGAGGTCTAAGGTCTTAGCAGGGGATAATAAAATGATCATAGTTAATTAATTGTATAGATTTTTGATGGCACAAAGGTAATCAATTTTGTACTTCATATCTATCAACATAAAAGGAATAGTAAAGGTTGAGTCTTTCCTATGACAGGTTGGAAAAATAGCTTATCTATCAAATTCCTTAAAGTCCTTTGATGGATCATAATCTTGATCTGTTTTGAGAGAATGTAGCCCACTACGTGGATCTTTAGATCGAATAAGTGGGAATAGAAGTTGGACATACCAGGGTTCTTTTAGTTGATTCCAGGCACCAAATCGAGTAGGGTACTTTCGAGTGATTTTTGCGGTACCGAAAAGCACATCCCAGAAAAAAAGTAGGTTGCCAAAGTTTCCATTGGGATGAGATACTCCGTCTTCTGCGGTCAATCCGTGGTGTGCATAGTGCGTGCTAGGAGTGGTTATGGTTCGTTCAACCACCCAAGCAATGGGATGCAAAATTTTGTATTTATAAAGAAAACGATCCCACTTGGTTTCGCTATGTGCGAGGAGGATAAAAACTAATTTGACTGGCAAATAGAATAAATAAACATACCCCATTCCTAGATAAACCAATAGGGCAGTGAACCAAATTCCGGGCATCAAAGCATAGTACAAAGTGGCATTTCGATAGGTGACTAAAACCCCCATTTCTTCCACGACATGATGAGGACGATGTAGCTTCCACATGGTTGGACTGACATGCGATAATCGGTGCCACCAATATTGTGTAAGGTCGTCTAAAATTAGAAAAGCTAGAATTTGCCAACCAATGGCCAATTCGATATAACTATCTTCTAATCCTGGAAACTGGCTGCCCATAAACCACAATACAAATAAAAAGATACCTGGTTGAATTAGGGTAGGGAGGGTGACCAAACTGAGTAACTCAATGGTGTAATCATTTTTGGTTCGTTTATCTTCTAGATAGAGTCCACCAAGTGCTTCGAGAATTCCTAAGACGAGTAGGAGTACTGCGGGGATAAGTTTGCTGAGAGTAGCTATTTCCATTGCTTAACTTTTATAATAGATGAATGGATAATTGGCTTTTTGAAGAACTTAAAGGTAATTAAATTTTAGGTTTTATTTCTTTATTAATGGTACGGTAACTTTTTAATTTCTGTGTGACAATCTAAAAATACAGCTAGTTCGCCTGTTTGCTGGTTGGCTAGTTAGCTTCCCTTTAACGTAAAATACGATTGAGGGAAGCTAACTAGCCAACAGGCAAACTAGC
>CALGJS010000503.1 GCA_937927835.1 uncultured Saprospiraceae bacterium
AGCTTAAATTGGTATATTTGCAATCATTTTCCAAAAAAAATTGGAATTTGAATAATAATTTTAATTAACAAAAAGTTTATCACATGTTTGCAATCGTAACAATAGCTGGTCAACAGTTTAAAGTTGAGCAAGGACAAGAGATTTTTGTCCACCAGTTAGAAGCTAGCGAAGGAGACAATGTTAGTTTTGATCAGGTTCACCTGATTGGAAGTGACTCGTCAACTAACGTCGGCACGCCGGTTATTAGTGGAGCTTCTGTAGGAGCTACCGTTCTTGGACGCCAAAAGGGGGACAAGGTCATCGTTTTTAAGAAAAAACGTAGAAAAGGATACCGAGTAAAGAATGGCCACCGCCAGAGTTTTACTAAAATCCGAATTGACAGTATCACAGGATAACCGCTAAATTTGTTTAGCAGTTTTTGATATTCTCATAATTAAACCTTATTTTTAATTTTGTAAAGTAAATTATCATGGCACATAAAAAAGGAGTTGGTAGTACGGATAACGGAAGAGATAGTATTAGTAAACGACTCGGTGTTAAATTATTCGGTGGCGAAAAGGCCATTGCAGGAAATATTATTGTAAGACAACGAGGTACTCGTTACCACCCAGGCCTTAATGTAGGAATGGGAAGAGATCATACTTTATTCGCTTTAGTTGAAGGTAGCGTTCAGTTTCAAAAACGTCGATTAAATCGAACTTTTGTGAACATTATCCCTAGTGGAGAAGTTATAACTAAGAAGCGTAAGTCTAAAAAGGTAGCAGCAGCACCTGTTGAGGCGAAAGCGCCAGAAGCAAAAGCAGCAGCAGCTCCAGCACCTGAAGTAGTAAAAGCTCCAGTAGCAGACGCAGGCGCAAAAGAAGATTTAAAGAAAGTTGAAGGAATTGGGCCAAAAATCGCCGAATTACTCAATAATGCTGGAATTAATACGTTTGCTCAATTAGGAGCCACTGAAGTGGATCGTATTAAAGAGATTTTAGCAGAAGCTGGAAGTCGTTACGCAGCGCACAACCCTAGCACTTGGCCAAAGCAAGCTCAAATGGCTGCAGATGGTAAATGGGATGAGTTAAAAGCGTGGCAAGACGAGTTAGACGGCGGAAAAGAATAAAAATAAAAATTAGTGCTTATTTAATAAGCATAAAGATAGTTTTAGTTTTCATAGCTTTATATTTTTTGTTGTTAAGTTCTATCCTCTCGGATAGAACTTTTTTTTTGTGGTAAATCTTTTTTTGATAAAAAAGGTTTTTTAATCACTTCCTGTTTTAATTACTATTTTAAGTCGATAAGCATTTGAGAGAAAAGGTAATAATTTCTCGATTACATGAATAATATTCTTTTCCTCGCAGATAGTTTTTGAAGTTGTTTTAAAAAGCTGAAGCACCTGGCGATCAATGGTTTATCTGTAGACATGAAGCTCTATTTTAAAACAACTTCTTTAATAAAATTAATTCATGTACTAGATCATTTGCTGTCTCAGGATTAATTATTGGCCCGTCGTAAAAATTTTCCCAAACCCAGTTCAATTTAGGGAAAATCGAGATTAAATATTCATCATCCAAGATTTTTGCCAATACTCTAAATTTTTTCAAAACTAGTTTCTGGTAACCAGCCTTGGTCGCCATTAATAAGGCGTACATGATACCAATCATTAATTTCTTCTAATAAATTCAGTTCTACTCCTTCATGAAGCGTACTTAAGGCTTTGCCGTTAGGATCAGGGCTGATCCGCAGTTCAATTTCTTTTTCTAATAAAATAGCCCGATGACTGTCTTTTTGTAAATCATTACGCGTACTAGCAAGCAGGCCTGCAATGAGCACTAGTGGAATTCCTACGATTCCCAAGACAAAGCCACGCTTACGTTGAGAACGTTCCTTGGCTAATAGCCAAAAGATCCAGCCAGCAATCGTTCCCCAAAAAAGCAAGACTGTCAAATAAGCCCAAGTATTCGCAGAAAAGGTTCGAACTAGATTTTCCCACCACTGCCTTGGAGTAGAACCAACAGAACTAAGTTGATCTATTTGCTTGTCTTTGGCAATCTTAAGATTATGGCGAGTATCTTCATTATCATCGAGCTGAAGGGATTTTTCATAGTTTAAAATAGATTTTCCAATCTCTCCTGTTTGATAATAACTATTGCCAAGGTTATAGAATAAGCTCGCAGATTCGGTCTTTTTTTCTAGAATTGTTTCGTAGGCTTTGATTGCTTTTGGGTAATTTTTTTGTTCGTAGGCAGTATTGGCTTCCGCAAAAATAGTCTCTACCGATTCTTGAGCAGAAGCGGAATTTAACGCCAAAAAGAAAATAGAAAGGAGTAAGAAATATTTATTCATAAATCTAATAATTATTAAGAGCAACCGTCTCTAAAGATCAAACCTAGATTTTGGTCTTTGATTTCGATCCCAACGAAAGCCAGGTAATTTTAAAGCATTGTGATCCGCTTTACGCATTGGATAAAGATTCGAAGTTGGGTTTGTATAAAAGAAAATATCATCAATTTCATTGTCCACAAAGTTAATCAACATACTGCTACAAACACATTTATTTACACCAGTATAAGCATCGTCTTCATCTAGAATATAGTAAATAGATTCGGCGTTACCGACGACGCGCATTTTTTGTAGTTCGTCATTTTTAAAGAAAGCCGTCATGTTTTTTCCTCTGATTTGATTAAAATAAATCTCATCTGGAGAATTAATAATGTAGGCGTTGTTGTTCAAATATATTTTATCAATCTCTTCGTTTTTCATTTGCATCAAAACGGTATCTGAATAAAACTGGGAAGTATCCGACCAGATGATGGGACTTTGATAAAAGGTAAAAAGGGAATCTTTGGTTTGATAGACCAATGAATCACAAACTGCTTGTAAATTTGTTTTAAATATTCTAACGTTTTTATATCCTATCAAAGTTCTAGCACTATCGGCCTCATTTTCCATCAAAGAAATCAACGTATCCGAACGCATAAATAAGGTATCATCATCCACTACTGAAATTAGCAATGGACGTCCCCCACTCGCCTTCACATAGTCGGTATCTTTATTATAATCTATTCTTTCACTTTCAATTGTAATCTGATCCACGGTATCCGTCCAAATCACATTACCTCTTGCAACTCCTAACGATCCCACATAATTAACTGTATCTGCAATCAGTACTTGATCGCCATCTACAATGGTAGAGCGTCCTTTGGTATCAAAAGTCTCTGCTACAGAATCATATCGGATTTCGTCTCCGACCACTTCTTTTTCGCTGTCCTTGTATTTTGCGTTACCTATCAGGTACATTAATTCGGTATCTTCTTCATATCGAATTGTGTTAGCCGTAGCGACCTTGTCTTCTTCAAAAAATTGAGCATTTCCTTTTAAGGTTACTTCTTTATTTTTTGAATCATAAATAATAATATCTGCCGTGGCCTGTTGTTCACCTTTGATATATTCTGCATTTTGCAAAAACTCTGCATACCCTTCATTGGTATCATAAAATCCTCTTTCACAATAAATTCTAGCTTCGTCTTGTGTAATTAAAGTAGGAGCAATAAAAGTAAGAATTCCTGTCTCAGTCGAAAAATCTACGCTATCCGTCCGCATCACAAACGCCGTATCAATTACCACTACACTATCTCGAAAAAAAGCTTCATCCGTATTCACAAAATACGTTCCTCGATTACTTTCTAAATAGGTCGTATCATTGGTCAATAAGGATCGAGTAAAATATTCCGCCTTTTTTGTTTTTAAATTATAATTCAGGTGTTCCGTAAACAATCGTTGTCCTTTATTATCCAAACGCACATCACCAAATAAATCAGCAATACGATCATCTCCTTGATAATATAAAGAGTCAGAAAATATATTCAAGGTATCTCCTTGTTGGATAATTACATTACCTCTAGCAATCACATCATTGTTTACCATTGTTGCCGAATCGCAATACATATAAACTTCTCCTTGCCTTAATATGACGCCTCCTTTTAGATAAGTAGTCTCTACTCCATCCTCGATAAGTCCTTCCATTAGATCCGAACGATCTACAATTACTTGCTTACGTTCGGGCAGCGTATCTTGATCCACCGGTGTAGGTGTGACAGGTAAGGTCTGCTG
>CALGJS010000504.1 GCA_937927835.1 uncultured Saprospiraceae bacterium
CACAACCACCGATATCGACGGATATTTCCGGCTTGAAAATATTCCTGTCGGACGCCATACTTTCCGAGTAAGTTATCTAGGTTATTATCCCATTGTTTTATCGGATATGGAAATAAATGCCGGTAAGGAATTAATTTTAAATGTTGGTTTAGAAGAGTCTGTAGAAAAACTATCCGAGGTCGTTGTCATTGCTGAAGCAGAAAAAGATCAGGCACAAAATAAGTTAGCTACGCTAAGTGCTCGAACTTTTGGCGTTGAAGAAGTAACCCGTTACTCTGGTGGACGAAGCGATGTTGCAAGATTGGCCGCCAATTTTGCAGGAGTAGCTACCTCCAATGATAGCCGGAATGACATCGTGATTCGTGGAAATTCCCCAACGGGTGTTTTATGGCGTCTCGAAGGAATTCCTATTCCAAATCCAAATCATTTTTCTACGCTTGGAACTACTGGTGGACCCGTCAGTGCTTTAAATCCTAACCTACTTAAGAATTCTGATTTCCTTACTTCTGCATTTCCTTCCGAATATGGAAACGCACTGGCTGGTGTATTTGATCTAGGCTTTCGTAGTGGTAATCGAGACGAGCACGAGTTCATGTTTCAATTGGGCGCTATCTCTGGTATCGAAGCGATGGCTGAAGGTCCACTCAACAAAAAAAATGGCAGTGCTTATTTGGTTTCTGGACGCTATGCTTTTACAGGTTTAGCAACAGCTCTTGGCTTGGACATTGGTACCAATGCGGTTCCTAATTACCAAGACATCAGTTTTAAATTTGATTTTGGAAAGTCAAAATTTGGCAGATTTACTTTATTCGGAATTGGTGGTTCTAGTGATATTGAATTTTTACACGACGAAGTAGACGAAGGTGATTTATTTGCAGCACCGGATGAAGATTCCTATGCTACCTCTCAATTTGGTGTAATAGGTTTAAAGAACAACCTTATTCTGAATGACAAAACTTATTTACAATCTGTCTTATCTATCTCCACTGCTGGTAACGTTTTTGACCAATTTAGATTTTTCAATTTAGATCAAGATAATGAAGAAAGAATTAAATGGTTTGAGACCGACAATCGAGAAAATAGCATTTCTTTCTCTAGTTTTCTAAATAAGAAATTTAGTGCAAAATGGACTACCCGTACTGGCTTCACACTTGCCCATCGACGTAATAACATCAATGCTGGTGGGCGTGAAAATCGACCAGACCGAGATGGTGATGGGTTTCCAGATTTTACCAACATTTTCGATTTTAATGGAAACGCTACCCTACTAGAAGTTTATTCTCAAAGTCAATTTAAACCAGTACAAGATTGGACTTTTAACGTAGGGGTTCATGGGCAATACTATGATTTAAATCAAGATTTAGTAGTAGAACCAAGATTGGCTGTCAATTATCACTTAAATGAAAAACAGACCTTCAACCTAGGTTATGGATTGCATCATCAAACACAACCTATTCCAATTCAGTTGTTAGAAGAAGAGGTACGACCAGATGTTTTTGAAACTACTAATAAGTCTTTAGGATTTACACGCAGTCACCACTTTGTTGCTGGTTATGACCTAAAATTTGCTAAAAACTGGCGTGCAAAAATAGAAACCTATTATCAGTTAATTGATCGGGTACCCGTAGAGAGAACACCTTCTTCTTTTTCCATGTTAAATCTTGGAGCTGATTTTGGTTTTCCAGATGATGTTTTTAACTTAGAGAATTCTGGGACCGGGACCAATGTTGGATTAGAATTAACCCTAGAGAAATTTTTCAGTCGTGGGTTCTACGGCTTGTTAACCACCAGTATTTTTGATTCTAAGTACAAAGGTAGTGATGGTATTGAAAGAAATACGGCTTTCAATAATGGATACGTCGTGAATCTGCTGGCAGGAAAAGAAATAAAATTCAAACCAGACAGTCGATTTACCTTTACTTTTGACACCAAAATTACAACAGCCGGAGGACGATATTATACGCCTGTAGATTTAGAAGCTTCGATCATTAACCAATCTGCGGTTTTAAAAGAGGAGTTGGCTTTTTCAGAAAGATTTAATAATTACTTTAGATTTGATGTGAAATTTGGTTTCAAGATGAATAGTAAAAAACGTCAAATCGCTCACCATTTCTTTGTAGATATTCAGAATATGACCAATCGGGATAATATTTTTGCTCGACAGTATAATCGACAAACAAATATGGTAGACGAAACCTACCAACTTGGATTTTTTCCTGACTTTATGTATAGAATACAATTTTAAGTACGTGAATAAATATGCTAACAGCTAGTAAACTTCCAGAAAGGTGGAAATATGTCGGTTTTAATGATACTTGGCTTATCCTTTTGGGTATTCCGATACTCACCTTGTTTCTCACTTTATTATTTTTTAGCGAACCCGAGACTAGCCACTTACCTTTTGTTGTTCGGTTTGTTGGTGGTCTTCCTTTTACAACTTTTTACTGGATCATTACTAGGAGTATTATGAAATGGTTGAGAAAAAGATATGAAGACCTTTCGTCAACTATGAAACGAATTGGTCTGGTAGCAGTATTCGTTTTATTTATTGGTCCATGGTTAGGTGAATTTTTAAACCTACTCATGAGCATATTGGCAGATTTTATTGGCTATCAACGAGTCGGAATTCACTCGTTTAGATTAAAAAAAATATTTTCAGTTTATTTCGCTTGTTTTTTAATGATTGCAATATATGAAGCGGTCTACTTTTATACTAAATTAAAAGAATCAATCGAAGCACGAGAAGAAGCAAAGCAAGCACAAATCAGATCGGAACTCGAAGGCTTGCGTAGTCAAGTCAATCCACATTTTTTGTTCAACAGTATGAACACATTAATGAATATTGTGGTAGAAGATCAAAATCTCGCGGTTAATTTTTTAAGAAAACTGTCGAAGGTGTATCGATATGTTTTAGAAAATCGAGAAGAGCAAATTATTCCTTTGCAGAAAGAATTAAAATTTATTGAAGCTTATGTTTTTTTACAGAAAGAACGATTTCGTAGAAGTCTGGAAGTTGACATCAACATCCCAGAAACATTTCTAAATCGGCATATCATTCCTTTGAGTTTGCAAATTTTATTTGAAAACGCGATTAAACACAATGCCGTATCACAAAAAAGACCATTGCGAATCGAGGTATTTGTTGAAGGCGATAATTTAGTAGTTAGAAATAATCTACAGCGAAAGGAACAGGTAATGGATTCTACTAAATTTGGTTTAGAAAATATTGAAACTCGATATCGTTTTTTCACACAAAGATCTATTAACATTAAAAAAACCAACGATCACTTTTCAGTTACCATTCCTTTACTAATGAATGATCAATTATAATTATGAAAATTTTACTCATCGAAGACGAATACCATGCACAAGAATATCTCGCAGGGTTATTAAAAGAAATTACTCCGACCTCAGAGATATTAGCAAAGATAGATAGTGTGGAAGATGCCGTAAACTGGTTAAAAAACAATCCAGATCCAGATCTGATCTTTATGGATATTCAATTAGCAGACGGTCTTAGTTTTTCGATTTTTGAAAAAGTAAAAGTAAACGCTCCTACTATTTTTATCACTGCTTTTGACAAATATACTTTGCAAGCCTTTAAGGTCAATAGTATCGACTATTTGCTCAAACCAGTAGATACCGAAGAACTTCGAAATGCACTTAATAAATACCAAGAAATTTATACTAGCACAAATAGTTTTGACACTGATAGCCTACAAAAAGCATTATCTCAAATTTCTCAAAAAAATAATTTCCGTCAACGATTCCTGATCAAACAAGGAAAAGATTTTATCTATGTTCCAACCGAAAATATCGCCTATCTATATTCAGAAGACAGCCTCACTTTTTTGGTAGATCGTCAAAACAAACGACACCTACTAGAATCGTCTCTTGAACAAATTGAAAAAGAAATTAATCCCGATCAATTCTTTCGGATCAACCGTAAGCAGGTCGTTCATATTCAATCGATTCAAAAGATTTTTTCCTTTTTTAATAATCGACTAAAATTAAATTTAAACCCAGAAAGCAAAGCAGAGGCAATTGTTAGTCGAGAACGAGTGAAGGCCTTTAAGGAATGGGCGGGACGGTAGCGCTAGTAGTATTTTTCAAAAAAATTAGCCTATCATCAATCATCCTGTAACATTTTATAAGTTGAGAGCGTCATACTTCCAGTATGACAAACCAAAACTCCTCGCTTATGAAAACTCCAGCCATCTTCCTATTAACCTTTCTGCTATTCACAGGGATACTGACCGCTCAAGATCATATTAATATTACAGGGACCATCTTCGATAAAAAAACAGGCAAACCAATTCCCTTCGCGCATGTGGGTATTCCTGAAAAAGGAATTGGCACAACTACTGGATACGATGGGCATTTCAACTTTAAAGTTCCAAAATATTATGAACAGTCGACCATGACTGTTTCTTATATTGGCTATAAAACATTCCGTTTTCCAGTAGACCAAATAAAGGAAGAGATGGTGATAAAATTAGAAGTTGCAGATAATAAGTTAACTGAAATTATCGTCATGGGTCCTTCGCAGGTTGAAAATATTATTAGGCAAGCAGTCAAAAATATTCCAAAAAATTACCCCACACATCCAACTAAATCTTTAGGATTTTATAGAGAATCTCGAACGGATGAAAAACTGAACCATACCTACATGGCGGAAGGTGTTTTGAATATTTATAAAAACAGTTACAGAAGCAGTAAAGAAGGATATGTAAGCTTGGTGCAAGGAAGAAGAATCAATTTAAAAAACCCTTTAGATACCATTATTCGTAGCGGCTTTACTTCAGGACATATGGCGGCACATCGATTTGATATTGTTCAAAACCGAGAAGACTTTTTACAAGAGCTTTATTTCCCAGTTTATAAATATTGGATAGAAGGGATGACGACTTATAATGGAAAATCAGTTTATATTATTGGTTTTGACAAAGACTCGGAAGCAGAACCTTATGTAAAAAAGAAAAGAGGATTGTTTGGTTTTGGTAAAAATCGCCATGAAAATGGTGATGACCACAACCTCTTAAATATTGGAAGACGCAAAATAAAATATTCAGCTCGAATGAAAGGTAGGGTCTTTATTGAGCAAGTTTCTTACGCCATCATCAAGACAGAATTTGAGATTCGAAAAGAAGGCCTTAGAAAAATAAATGATTACCCACTCTATGCCGGAAATTGGGACGGTAATTCCTATACGGTCAATTATCGAAAGGTAGGTGACAAATGGTATTTTAGTGATGCTGTACGAGAAGGCAAATACAGTAGTGGAGGAATGTATAGTAATGAAATCAAAATCACTGAAATTAACCCTGAAAAAGCAGCACCACTTCCCTACCTTGATCGTATTGGTCGAGGAAGTGCTTTTACTCGGATGACTGGGACTTATAATCCAGATTTTTGGAAAAACTATAATACAACTCCTTTTAGTTTAGACCTAGCCAATTCGATTCAACAAGTAGAGAATGCACAAAAAGCACAAGAAGTTTTTGACAATAAATATATGTTGTCGTTACAAGCCAAACGAGACTCCATCAAAGAAGCAGCAAGATTAGCAAAGATCGAAACAGAATTAGAACACGGCAAAATTAGTGAGGTTGATTTCCAAGAAATGATTTCAGAACAACGTCCTAGTAGAAAAAGAAAACGAGACTATGATCGTTTTAAGTTTATGTTTGGATCGGGAGTTCATCTCATCAGTACCCAACAAAACAATTTGAGTATTGATCTACTTTCTGGTGAAAATAGTCCTATTAGTATTACAAATTTGACGGATGATATTGGCTTACGGAATTTTGAAATCACTTCTTATTGGAATTTAGATTTATTCTTTAAAAGAAATTTATTTGCTCGTATTGGTTCAGGATGGGATTACGGAAATAGTATTTATAAAGAAAAAAATATTGGAGTAGGTGCTGAGCTGAATTTATCCAAACAACGACCATTCTATCTCAAAACGATCGTACAATATAGTAATCTAAAATATGCTAGAAAACTAGGGGTGGCTGCATCTGATTTTGGAAAGTTCAAATTGAATGGTGAAAAATTCAAAGGAAATTCTTTTAATCTATATTATGGAAATCGTACGCATAATTTAAAGCTTTCGGGTGAATTATCAATTGAGTTAGATCCTGGGCGAGAGTTTTATGTCAGAGCTTCTTATTGCCTTCCTTTTGATCAACGAGCAGATATTTGGATAAAAGAAAGAAAACAAGTTTTTAGAAAAAAGGAACAGATTGCTGTCGAAGATAATCACATCGAGGTATTTAAAAATGATGCGCCTTTTATAGATATTATTATTCCTGATCCTAGTTGGTCGATTTCTGTTGGATTGCTGTTTAAGTAAAAAATATGCTTTGATAAATCTAAAAGGCCTGATTGTGATGGATCGCAATCAGGCCTTCTTATTTAAATTCGAATTATTTTATTATTCCGCGATCACAAAATTTACAAATTTACATCCAGATTTCCCAGTAATTTTCACAATATAATATCCTGAAGGCAACGACTGAATATCATCAATTGTTAATTGAGCAGGACCGTTGTTAAGATAAATTATATCTTCAAATAATTTACTAGAATTTCTGTCAAATATTTCGACACGTACCTCATCTTCTACCGCTTCTGTGTCTTGAATAAACAAGACATCTTTGACAGGATTAGGATATACCAAGATAGAAGCATCTTTATCTAACTTTACCGCCTCTACTGGTGAATATTCATACGAACCATCCAGGTCCACCATTCTAAGTCTATAATAATTCCAACCAAAAGATGGTGAAAGATCTTTAGTCGCATATCGAGCCGACGTAGAAACACCTCCGGTAGTCTTAATGTATTCAATTGATTCGTAGCTAATTCCATCTGTAGAACGTTCTACTAAAAAGTGGCTCGCATTTATTTCTGTTTCTGTTTCCCACTCAAGGTCAACACTACCAGAACGAGGTGTTGCGTCAAACCTTCTCAACTCAACCGGAAGTGAATTCAATGAACTCGTAGAAGCAATGGTAAACGTTTCTACTCCGAATGGGGGGGGCTCACTTAGAGAACTTGAAACAAATCCACCAGTACCTATCATTCCTACCGCCTCTTGTCCATAACTTTTCCACTCTGTTCCATCCCAACCCGCTACGACTAAATCATTTGGTTCCATAATGCCTGCCTCATTGGAATCTTCCCAAGTCAATGTCAGGTCTAAGTCTCCTGCGCTTGCATTTTTTTCTACCGTCCAGTATCCATCTGAACTTACATTATTAATCTCTGCTACATCAAATATTTCTACCCCAAATGGCGGCGGCTCACTTAAATACTCCACCGTAATTTCTGATGACGGATTACTAATTGCTGAAATGGTAATCGGTGCATAAGATTTATCTGTTCCAATGAATAAGGTAATATCTTGCCCTCCAGTCGTTCCCAACATCTTAACAGGTCCTTCAACATAAGCCGTCTTGCTACCTGAAATCGTAGCACCATCCTCTAAGATAACCATAGCCGTACTATCTGTTATTAGATTACCACTGGTTAGAACTAAAGAATCTTTGACGACAAAGTCTTCCGTAAGAACCATTGGTTGAGAAGAGGTGTTTTCTAATCTAACTTCTTTAAAAAATAAGGAATCTGTACCTGAGTTTGGCAATTTACCTTGAGGTATGGTTTGGGGACTAGATCCGTTAAGAATCAGCGCTCCCTGATCTGTCATCGTTAGTTTTCCAAAGTCCGTCTCTCGAATAAGATCGCCTCCTAAATATAATTCTCCTTCTTCGATAATATTTATGGATGCTTCATCTTCCGCTGAAGCGTTCATAATAACATCACCTCCTACAGTTATCTTTCCTTCTGTTCCTTCCACTTCCAATTTCACTCTAGCGCCATAGGACTCCATATAAACATTATCCTGAATGTAGATATTACTGAATTTCTCTCGGACTCTTAATTTAGCAAAATCATTACTCTCGGTAGAGGAGTTAAATATATAAACACTTGAAAGCACCTGAAGACTAGATGAATCATGTAGTGTTACTCCTGTTTCGGCACCGGATTCATTTAATATAAGTATCAAACTATCCTTAAGGGTAGATTCCGCACTACCATACATTACAAAATTTAAATCATTCCCTCTGCTGTTTGTAAATACAGTCTTTCCCTCTACCTCCAATAGTGCGTTATCCCTTACAGCCACTTCTACATTTACTTCACTAATACTAGCACCTAGATAATCGAATCTTAAAGACCCTTTGATAAAAACATTTGCATTATTTATTATTGAAAAAATTAATTTTTTATCAACATTATTGTCAACAGTTCTTAATAAGTGACAATTACCATCAATAATTACTGTTGCAGCGTCACGTATCAATAAATATAGAGGCTTATCAAAATTATGTGAAGTTGCTTGAATATTATTAATAACTACTAGTGAATCTGTTCCGAATACTTCCAATCCTGCATTCTCATTTGCAAAGTTAGCGATGGAAATACTCTTGATGATTTGTTTTTGAGTAAGATTTAATTCAATCTCATGTTTAATGATCACATCGTCATTTTCTCCAGGGACCATTCCTCCCACATCCCAGATAGTAGAATCTTGAAAATCTCCTGCAGCAATAGAAGTAAAGACGGTTGCATTTGCTGTAGACATACAGGCAAAGCAAATCAAAAGAATAGATAAAAACGTAGAACGTATTGTCATGGAAAAAATTCGTTAGCAGGGAGATGAAGATTATTGGGGAGGAAGACAAAACAAAGGGAGGGAGATTCTTCCTATCAAATCAAAAAGAATGCCAGAATTATGTCACATATTGTCTAAAAAACCAACACGTAAAGCACAGTTTGTATCTAGTGCCTTGAACATAAATTCCAAAAGAACGGATCGCTTTATATCCTTGAAAGAAAAACCATACTATGGCTATTAAAAGTATTCCAAATACTAATCTTTGTACAGACCTTCTGTGGAATAGATTTTGCATATACATATAATTAAACTAAAAAATCATTTATCACTCAGGGGCAAAATCTATGAGATTTATCTATCTGCTATTTGTTCTTTTGATACAAGTACCTACTCAGGCTTCCAGCCACAAGATAGATAGTCTGCTCAATACCCTGCCACTTCTACAAGAAAAGGGAAATAATAAAAAATTAATTAAAACTCATCTCAAACTCGGAAATTTTTTAGCAGCAAGATCTCAAGAACAGTACGAAGAATCGATTTATCATTATGACCTTTGTGCGAAAATTGCCTTAGACGAGGAAGATTATCTTTCTGCTACTAATGCTATCTTCAGATCAGGAGTCAGTCATAAAAGAACCAATGATTTTCAAAAAGCGCTTGAGAAATTTTATCAAATCGTTGAATTTAAGAAAGGTCTGATTGAGGAATCTCTAAGAGCAAATGCCTACACTCAAATTTCCTCTATTTACCAGGCATTAGGAAATTATGAAAAAGCCTTTGAACAACAGATGCAAGGGTTACTTATTTTTGAAGTAAATAAAGACTCTGTTGGCATTGCCAATAGTCATTATAATATAGGAACCATTTTCTTTTACCAACTCCAACATGAAAAAGCATTAGAGTCTTACCAAAAAGCAAAAAAAATCTGTGATGCATTAAATAAAGAACATTTCATCTACTCTTGTCTAGCTGCATTAGGAGCAGTACATGCCAAACTAGAGATGCACGAGGTAAGTCTGGAGTATAATCGACAATCGCTAGCATTAGCCGAAAAACTAAACTATAAAACTGGTATCGCCTATGCCAAAGGAAATATAGGAAGTAACTTTGTTACCCAAAAAGAATACAAAAAAGCAGAATCATTTTATAAAGAAGCTATTCAACTTAAAACTGAACTTAGCGATACCTATAGTGCTATTGGTAATAAAATCGAAATTGCCCAATTATACTTAGAATGGAAAAAAGCAAAAAAAGCAAAGCGTTACTTAACAGAAGCGCTTAAGTCTGCTAAAGAGTTAGACTCTCGAAGTCGTCAATCTGATATTTATAAACATCTTGCCCTAGTACACGATCAACTGAATGAACCATTGGTCGCTTACAAATTTAATAAGCGATATGTCGCAATGAAAGATTCTCTTTTAAATGAAAAGACATTGGAAGAGATGGGACAATCTAAAAGAAGATTCGACGTCCAAAAGTCTGAACATGAAATTCAACTTCTAAAAAAGGGCAATGAATTATTAGCAAAGAATGAAGAAATTCGTAAGCAGCAAATCTATTTATTTGCCATCTCTATTATTGCTATTCTATTGTTTTTACTTTGGAATAGAAACAAATTAAATTATCAGAATCGGGTTAATAAATTATTAGAAGAAAAGAATCAACTCTTGAATTCTAAAAACGAGGAAATCCATGTTAAGAATAAACAACTGGAACTTTCCAATGAAGACCTTCAGCAGTTTGCTTATGTCGCTTCTCATGATTTAAAAGAACCGCTGCGGATGATTAATTCTTATACAAAGCTTTTAAAGCGGAGATATAGTTCTTCTTTCGATGAATCCGGTAATGAGTTTATGCATTATATCGTTGATGCAGTAGAACGAATGGAAACCTTACTAAATGATTTATTAGATTTCTCTAGAGCAGGTAGTCAGGACACACCTACAAAATTTGTTTCTACTAATGATGTGATGTTTATGGTAGAATCTAATCTACGACATCGTATAGAATTATTAAATGCAACTTTAGTCATTAAGAATAAAGAGTTGCCACTTATAAGAGCACATCAAACTCAATTATTACAACTCTTACAAAATCTGGTTAGTAACGGAATGAAATTTAGAGGAGAAAGAGATCCTGTCGTAGAGATTGATGCACAGCCTTCGGAAAGTGGATATGTTTTTTCTGTAAAAGATAATGGAATCGGAATATCTAAAGAAAATCTAGAAAAGGTATTTGAAATGTTTCGTCGATTACATACGCGGGAAGAATACGAAGGAACAGGTATCGGATTGGCTACTTGTAAGAGAATCGTTGCTACTTGGGGTGGTGATATTTGGGTAGAATCTGAACAAGGAAAAGGTAGTACCTTCTTCTTTTCGGTGCCACATGCTGCGGCCCAATTACCTACTACAGCTAAGATGGAGGCCGCTGAGATAGGGTGATGAAGGGTACACTATTCTATCTGTTTTTATCTAAAGGTTCAATTAGTTTAAATCGTTCAGGCAGTCCGATTGGATCACTTTCATTACCTTCTAAAATTTGTATGGCATTCATGGTAGAGAATGTTTCACCTTTATCTTTATTGTAAGTTATAATTTGTAATGGGCAAGACGCTATAGTTTGTTTTAAAGTAGTATTTAAGGGATGAAAAGGAAGATTGATTTCGTCTGTAACGTACATATCGTATTCATCTATTTCTGTACCGAACTCATCGTCAACAATCGTTTCTGTTAAAATTATCCTGTAACAATCATATCCAAGTATCGACTTTCTGTCGTCTTTGTATTCTTTAGTATTGTATTTTACTTCTATGTTTCGAAATGTTGATCGATCAAATGGAAATTCTGTTTTTTGAGGGCCTTTTTCATTTTTTGTTGTTGCTTATTTGTAGTTAGCGGACGGCGA